>JACRDW010000001.1 GCA_016212785.1 Methanobacteriota archaeon
CATCTCTCATTTAATCACCTCACAACCGTCAAAACCGTTGACGATTTACGTCGTGCTACATTCACTTCGTGAAGTAGCACATAATTCTTTTCAGTTATATTTCTTTTTGGGGTGATAGACCTTTTTCTTTCGTAAAGAAAAGGGTTATCATTTAATCACCTCTTCCAGAGCAATCCACTTAAATTTATCCGCGACAGAAAATTAACGCGCATGCTCCAATTTAAAACTTTTTAATAGAAAAAGCTTAGGTTGCGTTTGCAAGTATCTGCGCCAGGGTAGCCGTGGCATTTACCGTGGCGTTTTCTATCCCCTCTCCGCTGGATTTTGAAATTCTGTAGTAGGCGGTGTAAACGATGAGCACGGCAATTATTATCCCGATTGCGAGGAAGAGATACTCCACTGCGCCCTGGGCTTCCTCTTCTTTCAAAAATTTTCTAAACAATTTTCCCACAATTTGCAGTGGCTTTTGCTGGTTATAATGATTCGGTTTCATTTTTGCTAACTCCGCGGTCATTCCTGTAAACCATATCTTTACTATGTAGTAAAACGTAATTGATTGTCATGGGAGCAGGAGCAGTTAAATTTCGGTTCTTTGCAAGCAGGCATTATGCGTTTTTCTATCAGCTAGGTTTTCTGGTATTCGCATCCGCAGCTTTGCTGTTCGCCTACATAATGCTCTACGGGATAGAAGTTCCGATTAAGCCGCCTCTATAATACCTGCGATTTTGCTTCCTCTCAAATTCAGGAAGCTCTTCTTAGTTTCGAGTTTTAAGATGTCTCCTTCTTTCGCATTCACAGTATTTTTGAGTGCAACGATGCAGGGCCTGACGCTGGAGCGAATATCATAGTTAACTTTGATTTTGAGAATTTCCCCCTCCTCTATTACCCTGCCAAACGTATATTCCCTTCCATGCTTCCTTTTGAATAAAAATGAAAGCGCAGCTATGTATATGATTGAGAACGCGACCAAATGCAGGCTCGAAAATGCTTCAGTGAATATAGGTTTGACCGCCTTTATCAGAACGAGAGCTATCGAAATGCCAAGATACGCAGCAAAGAAATCCCGGTACGCTGCGAAATCGCTCTCGAAGTGCTCTCTGAGCGAGATTATAAGAAGTAAAGAGCCGCCCCCGAAAATCACCACAAGCGCAAGAAAAACTTTTAGACCTAAAAAATTGAAAATAAATAGCACAGACGAAAGCAAAAATGCCAGGCTTGCGAGCTGGGTTTTTAGAACGGCATAGTCTTTAGGCTCCACCCCGCGCCTCTCGAGGAAGGGATAAAAACTGATCTTCTGCAGCATCTTTGCGGTTCTCTCCGCAGCGTTTATCGCCGCCTCGCCGATTTGTTCGAGGATGGTCATACCCATTCCGACCCCGCAGTAAATGAATAATAATTTGTGTTCACTCTTGAAACTGTGCTAGGTGGCCAGTTTCCATTAAACGCATAATAAATATAACTTAAAGCTTGATTGCGTACCGTTGCACTTATGCTTGATGTTTGTAATTCCGTAGGAGCCATAATGTAAATTTCCAGTCTATATTCTTTTAGACTATTATAACTTCCTGTATCAACTAACTCAATTTTTTGTATTTTTATAATGCCTTGGGGTGTTTCACTTACTCCAGAACCCCTAAAACCCATCCCTCTCAAGCTCGCCCCGTATACTGCGCCGTCCCTTGCAGCCGCAAGCGCCTTGTTTAGCTCGTTCTCCTTCAGGGCGTATGGGAAGACGATTAGTATCATGCTCAATAGCAAGCCCACAATCAGAATGTACTCTATCGCTACTTGAGCTTTCTGCTCACGGAACGTTAATATTCCCTTGAGCCGCATAGATTATTATTCCTCCTCCGCTGTTTCTTATCGTCGTTTCCGCATACTGCGCCGTTGGATTAGCTCTGCTGATGTTTGCGGGTATTATCGGAATGGCTGTATTCCAATTTCCGCCGCCTGTTTTCTGCATGCTTTTGCTGATGTTTACTGTTCTACCGGTTTTGTCTATTACGATCGGCAGAGAAATCCCAACTCCGGTAATTCTCGAAGTATCGCTCAGTCTCGTGTAGTTCAGAATTTCAGCCCCTAAATATATGCTGAGTCCATCTCCGTTTGCATAGGCGTTGTTTATTGCTCCTGCCAATAGCTCTCCGACCATCTTCGCCTCTCCTGCCTCGCCCACGTCCCTCGCAAGGTAGAACCTCTCCCACGTAAGATTGAACAGGGAGAGCAGAATTACTATCGAAAAACCTACTGCGAGAATTGCCTCGAGAGATATTTGACCTTTCATTATTGCACCGACCACGTTATGTTCTTCCACTGGACTATGAATTCGTATCTCCTACCAGAGGATTCGTTTATCGTGCTCATGCTCCAGTTGCTCCCGTATAAATTTCTCGCAAAGCTGTGCCTTTCAGACTGCTTTAAAGTCCCATCGTCTCTGTAGCGCGTTATTACGATTTCAGTATTCAGCGCACTTCCATTTGTTGCAATGTTGGTCTGGACGCTTATCAGCGGGACGTTTCCGACCATTCCAACAGACGCGTATCCGGGAATGTAAACCTCCACAGTCCTTTTCTCTCCGGGCGTTGAGATGCTGTTTGCGACCGCAACTATCTGCTCTGCTGCATACCTAGCGTCAGAAACTATCGCTACATCAGTCGCAGCATCCTTGACCTTGAAGGCAAGAGGCACAGAAACGCCTATGAAAATGAGTATTAAAGCCCCGAATATTATGATTGCCTCTATCGTTATTTGCCCTTTTTGTTTCATAGAGCTCTCCTCAGGAATATCGTAAGGTCTCCGAATGCGAGAGAGAGTATCAAGCCGATAAATATCGCGGGTGCGAAAGGCGTTCCCTTCGTTATCGTAATCCTGTCTTCCAACTTCCCCTCGGCTACGTATTTCTTGAGCAACTCGACTTCCTCTTTGCTGACGCCCGCAGCGTGTGTGCTCACGATTCCCTTCCTTCGCAGCGCTTCAAGATTTCTGGCTTTAACCGCATTCTTAATTTTTTCAAACATGTCCCTGCTGTCGCGCAATATTTTATCTCCCTGGATATAAAATTCTTCCGCAGCAACGGCGCCCTCTTTCAGCCCAGTAATTTTAATTTCTTTCCGCAGCGCCTCTTTCCTGAGCACGTTTAAGGAATTCCAGAAAAGCGCAAATGAGACAAAAAATAACGCCAGAGAAATGAAGTACCTCATTAGGGCAGCGAAGCTGTTTTCAGAAAGCAGGAATAAAGCTGCGAAAGCGGCAGACGCAGCGAGCTTGTATTTTTCTTTAATCGCAAGGAAAAGTAAAAGTGCTGCTAACGTAGCGTATGCGCTGTTCAGCAGCACTCCAAGCGAAATGCAGCCCACGACCGTGAAGGAATTTTTCAAGTACTTGTCAATGTCCTGCAGGGGCTCTAGGAATTTTGAGATGCCGGTTTTTGAGAGACATATCCAGAAGGAGTAAAGGGCTATGAATGGAAAAACGGCTATGAACGTGTTTAGCAGGATTGTCAGGGCGAAAGGATAGGGAGCAAACGCAGGAGAAAAGAAATTTTTGAGGAACTCAGGGTATCTCGGCAGGAGCGCTGCAAGGAATAAAAATTCTTTAACGTCTCCTGCGCTCCAGCCTCCGAGAATCCAGAGCGCATAGCCGACTATAAGGATTGCTATGAAATTTTGCAGGGACAGAAAAAGCAGTTCAAACGAATTTGCATAAACGCCATAAAGAAAATTTCCGAGAATGCCAATGCTAATTAGAGAAAGAGAAAGCCTGTTCGGGATTATTCCTTTTTTTAAGTCAGTTACAGCAGCTATGCCAGCGCCGAGCACTGCCAGAGCTGTAAAGAATATCTCCATTATCTCGTAAGTCTGATAATGCTCGCATTTCTTTCTTTCGCTACCCAGTCAGAAGTTACGTTTGCAAAAGACCTCATCGTGCCTTGCAAGGTGTAAAAAGTCAGAGCAGCGACTACGACGCCGCCAGTCAGGAGAATAAACTCTATGCTGACCTGACCCTGCTCTTCTAAAAAGCTCTTATGCACCATTCGACGCACCATTTAGCCGGTTATGTTTTTGGTTGCATTCGCAATTGCTGCTTGCATCGCAGCTGTGGCATTTGCAGTTGCGCTCTCAAGACCTGCTCCAGCAGTCCTCGTAATCCTCGAGTATATTGCGAATATCACTGCAGCCGCTACGATGATGCCGCCCGCAAGCAATATGTACTCAATGGCGCCCTGGGCTTCTTCCTCTTTTAAAAATTTTCCGAACGTTTTGATACCTCCTTTGTGTTATAGTGGTTTAAGTGGAATATAAATGAGAGGTTTACAAATTTGTAAACATAATGTTTACGTATATGTTCACATTAGACAGGAATGATTAAATCGCAGCCAATACTCTTGGCATTACGGACTTGATTAAAAAGAATATAGTATATGCGACCAGAGCCATTGGAAGCATAAATTTGAATCCTTTTTTGAAGTCGCCGTACATCACGACGCCTATCATTATGCTCGCACTGCATGCCTGGGCGATGACGTAGAAAGAAAGTGCTGTTATAATTCCGCCTATCTGTGCTAGCGGAAGCTGGGATTCGCCATAGCCCACTGTACCTCCTGCCATTATAGTCGGTAAGGCTGCTACCACGCCCATGACAAAAGGTCCTGCAAGCAGGGAAGCCATTGCCAAAAAAGAAACCTGCTGGGAAGTCATAGACCTGCGCTCCCTCTGTATCATTCTAACAGCCTTCATATCCTCAGAGACCTCGTCCAGCACGTCAGCAATTGGTCCTCCGAATTCCACGCCCTCCAGGAGGAGGCGTACCGCTCTTTCAACCTCCTTTGAGCCGGACCTCTTAGAAAATCCGAGCATCGCTTCTTTCAGCGGTCTGCCCCTTTTCATCTCCACGACCATTTGAGAAAATTCTTCTGAGAGTGCGCCGTACTCTGCCTCCGCAATTTCTCCTACGACGCTTTCCAAAACAAGGCCTGTTCTGACCGAGACTGCCATGTGGTGCAGCACGTCCGGCAGGACTGCTGTTATCACAGCCCTCCTCTTGTTTATCCTGATTTTCGGAATCAGGAAAATTAGAGCGGTTGAAAAAACAAAAAGCAGGCTGCTTGTTAGAAGAGAGAAAACCGCTCCAACCAAAAAAAGCACGATGCCGAGAGCGAGAAAGATTCCAACCCACTCTCCCGGAGAAAAATTTATTCTGGCAGTGGCGAGCATTACCTCAATTCTGCCTGAGATATACCTTGGCAGCAGGCCTTCTGGAACTCTCAGCTTTTTGACTAGATTCACTAATTCTTCTCTCATACCTTCGGTTCGAACCTCTTAACCATAAAGGACATGTACAATGAAGCTCCGAAGAAAGTGAGATACAGCAGCCAGAGTATCTCCGGAGAAATTGGCAGCGCCTTCATCGCAATTCCCATCGCAATGACGAGCGTGGTTATAAGGACAGGAGCAACCACCACTATGAACATGTACATCAGGGAAAAGGTATTCAAAGTTTGAATGAAGTCTTTGAGCCGCATTCTCATTTCGGTCGCGACTTCGTCTGCGATTAACTTCAGGGTATTTGCCAGGTTGCCTCCTGTTCGCAGCGTGGAAACTATCTGCCTCGATGCTTTCTTAAGTCCTGCGGAATTTATCCTGAGGTTCATCCTTTCGTAGGCTTCTTCTATCGTCGAGCCTCTCTCTATTTCGAGTATAGCTCTTCTGAACTCCTCGCTCAGCACTCCATAGTCGCTGAGCGAAACGGAGCGCATGGTTTCCAGTAAACCCGAGCCCGAGGTAAGCTGGGTTGCCATGTGGCGAAGCGCAAAGGGCAGCTCCCTGCTGAACGCCTCTGACCTGCTCTTGATTTTCGACTTCGGGTATATTTTTGCAAATACGAGCAGAAAGAAAAAGGTGATGATCCCGAGAGATAAGCCCAGCAGCCCGCCAAAGATGTCTGTAATGCTCGCCAGCAAAATGCCGAAAAAAATTCCGACAGCAAGCGCCGCTATGGCGCTTATCCCAGCTGAAAGGCTTATGTACTTCGAGGCAGGCATTATTATATTTGCCCTGTACAGGTCTTCTTGGATGTTTACGAAAAAAGACTCCATTTTTTTCGAATAATTTAAGAACTTATCAGATATTACGCTCGCAAGTCTTTCAGAAAACGGCACTTTCAGCTCTTCCCTCCTCACGCCGAAGTCGATTCCCTCAACTTCTTTTCCGGATTCAACGCGGACAGCTTCAATTATTTTGGAGAGTTTCTCTTCCAGTACTTTTCTTCTCTCCTCTTCCTTTGCTTTCTTCTTTCCCAGCAGTACTCTCGCTACCTCGTCCTGCTCCTTTAAAGCGGTTGAAAGCTCCAGCGCTTTTCTGTACGTCCACTCAGTCCTACTTAAAGTTCCTTCTCCTACCCAGTCCACAAACCTTAGAATTACGTTGGTCATATTCTCTTCAGCAATTCCTGCGGATTCGTGTAGTACTCGTTGAAAACCCTGGCTGCTTTCTTAAGCTCGGTTATGCTGTTGCTAACCATCCACTTCAGAATATTTTCTCTTCTTTCCAGCTCCTCGTTCAGCTCTTTCATGCTTATTCCTTTTAGTTTTGCAATTTTTTGTTTCAGCACGCTCTGGTTGCTGGTACTTTCCAACGTATCCTTCCTTGGATTCCATGCATAAACGTTGTTCAGCACGAATTTTTCGTTCTCCCAGC
>JACRDW010000034.1 GCA_016212785.1 Methanobacteriota archaeon
AGCAGCATCGCCTGCGTTGAGCCGTCTGCCGAGTGCACATCTTTATCATCTGGCGAAAAAACCGTCAGCACTTTTCCTGGATGAAACATGATGTTACCTCTCATTCTTGGTTAATAAAGTTTACTTCTCAGGCGAAAAATTTATAACCCATGAAGATAAAATTCTTCTGGGGCATTGATAAGCTATCAAATCAGCAATTTACACTTGAAGCAAACGTGTTTTATCTCGTATTTCTGCCCTTTTAAAGAGCTGGTCTTACTGCGGTATTTGAAATTCGCTGGCGTGAAGGAGGAAAAATGCTTGAAATATTCAGCAGCATAGTTTATGGAGATGTTATAGCGGCGTCCATAATTTTGGCTGTATTTTTTTCGATAGCAAAGTTGGTTCGAATTTTCATGAAAAGACACTTCTCCAAGGTTGAAAAAGTGCAGAAACTAGAAGACGAAATTTTAGACGCTGTCAGGAAACCCCTCTTCTATGTTATTATATTAATTGGCGTTTACCTTGCGCTGCTACAGATTCGTGCCCTTGCAGAGCACAGAGGAGTGATGAAAGATATATTTGCAATAGTCAGCATCCTCATAGGCACATACGCTTCTCTCAGGATATTCAGAATTCTGGAAGAGCGGTACATTGTCGAGGTTATAGACAAGCGCTTCCTGCCGAGTATAAACAAAATAGTAAGCATTTTCATTTATGCTGTAGCTTTCATTATAATTTTGAACCAGTTAGATATTGAGGTTACTCCGCTGATTGCCAGCTTAGGCGTTGCAACACTGGCTGTAGGTCTGGCGCTTCAGGATACTCTTTCTAACTTCTTTGCGGGCTTGTATATAATGAGCGATAAGCCCATAAGGATAGGTGACTACATAGAGCTGGATACAGGGGATAAAGGATATGTGGAGGAGATCGGTTGGCGCAGCACGAGAATAAAAACCCTGCCGAACAACATCGTGGTAGTGCCGAATGCAAGACTTGCTCAAAGCAGGATAGTCAATTACTATCTGCCTGAGGAAGAGATGTCGGTTGTGCTCCAGTGCGGGGTAGGCTATGCTTCTGATTTGGAAAAAGTGGAAAAGGTTACGATAGAAGTTGCAAGAGAAGTGCAAAAGACAATTCCAGGCGCTGTTAAAAATTTTGAGCCTTTCATTCGCTACCACACTTTCGGCGATTCAAATATAAACTTCTCCATAATCCTGCGGGTTGAAAAATTCGTAGACCAGTATCTCGTGGTGCACGAGCTGCTAAAAAAGCTCACGAGGCGCTACCGCGAGGAAGGCATAGAAATTTCCTTCCCGGCGAGGGTGCTTTACTACCAAAATCTCAGGAGAAAAATTAGGAGGTGAATGAATGGCGGCGAAGAAGAAAACTACCAAGAAAAAACCTGCAAAGAAGAGGAGGTGCTGAGTGAATTAGCATGGCTAAAGGACGCTTAATAATTGTGGCTAATCGCCTGCCTATAAAAGTTGAGAAGAGAAATGGCAGACTGCATTTTCGTCGAAGCATAGGTGGATTAGCCACAGTTTTGAAAGGGATTCATGAAAGAGAAAAGAGCATTTGGGTAGGTTGGCTTGGCACAATTTTGCAAAAAGACGCTCAGACTGAAGAAGAACTGCTACAGAATCAGCGTTGCTATCCTGTTTTTCTAGGGAAGGAGGATATGCAAAAATTTTATCATGGCATCTGCAACAATACCTTCTGGCCGCTTTTCCACTCTTTTCCTCGCACTACAAAGTTCGAAACTTCGGAGTGGAAGTCGTACAAGAAAGTAAACCGTCTGTTCTGCGATAGAATTTTAGAAGTAGCGCAGGAGCAGGACACCATCTGGATACACGACTACCATTTGATGCTTCTCCCCAAATACATCAGAGAGCAGATTCCGAGTGCAGCCATAGGCTTCTTCTTCCACGTTCCTTTCCCGCCTCTGGAGATTTTCAGCTTGGTGCCGCGAGACAAGGAGATACTCGATGCTCTTTTGCATGCCGATTTGATAGGCTTCCACACCTATGGCTATGCAAGAAATTTCCTTAACTCCGTGCTCGGAGTCTTCGGCATAGACCACAAGCTGGGCGAAATTATTTTCGAGAACCGCATTGTTCACGTTGGCGCCTTTCCAATGGGAATAGATTTCGAGAGTTTTGACAAAGCAGGCAAAGAGAAGAAATCATTAACAAAAGAGCTTCGTGGGAGATACGGCAACAAAAAGATAATGCTTTCTGTTGCCCGCCTTGATTACACTAAAGGAATCCCGGAGTTATTAGACGCCTTTGAGCTCCTCCTTGAAAAATATCCCAGAGAGCAGGGAAGGGTATCCTTGATGCTGGGCGTTGCTCCCTCTCGTACTCATGTAGAAGAGTATCGTTTGTTGAAGAAAGATATTGACGAGAAAGTTGGAAGAATTAATGGACGCTTTGGTAGTATGGACTGGACTCCTGTGTGGTATTTTTATCGAACTTTTTCTTTTGACCAATTAATAGACATGTATTCTATAGCTGATGTGGCTGTTTTTCCTTCTCTGCGCGATGGCTTGAATCTTATGGCAAAGGAGTATGTTGCAGCCAGAGGCGAGGAGGGAGGAATACTTGTAGTAAGCGAATTCGCTGGTGTTTCAAAAGAGCTGGTGGAAGCGGTTATCGTGAATCCCAAAGACAAAGAGGGCTTTGCTGATTTGCTTATGAGGGCGCTGAATATGTCGCTTGAAGAGCAGAAAAAATATATGAGAGCGATGAGAAAGCGGCTGAAGAACTATGATGCTCTCCACTGGGCAGCGGATTTCTTGAGCAGCCTGAGTAAGGTGAAGGAGCACCAGCATAAATTTGAAATGAACTTGATGAGCGATGAAAGCGAGAGAGAATTAATAGAGTGGTACAAGCGTAGCAAGTGCCGCCTTCTATTTCTGGACTACGACGGAACGCTTGTGCCTTTTTCGGAGGAGCCTTCGGAGGCTGTGCCCCCTGAGGAGATGCTACTCATACTTAAGCGCCTTTGCAATGGGAATACTGTTGTCCTTATAAGCGGCCGTGATAAACAAACGCTCTATAACTGGTTTGGAAAATTGCCCGTCAACCTTGTAGCCGAGCACGGGATTTGGGTTAAAGAGTACGGCGCTGAGTGGAAAAGGGAGGAGCTATCCTCAGACTGGAAAGGGAAAATTAGGTCTGTACTCGAGCTGTATACAGACCGCTGCCCAGGTTCATTTGTCGAAGAGAAGGAGTTTTCCGTCGCCTGGCATTATCGCAAATCAGACCCGCTCTTGGCCGCCGCAATTGCAAATGAGCTAGCTCTTGAGTTGACCCATCTCACAGCGAGTATGGACGTGAGCGTTTTATCCGGGAATAAGGTGATTGAGCTCCGACCCATGAGCGCAAACAAGGGTAAAGTTGCCCTAAGCTGGATTTCAAGACAAAGCTGGGATTTTATTTTAGCAGCAGGCGACGACTCTACCGATGAAGATCTGTTTGGCGCACTTCCGAAGGATGCATATTCCATTAAAATAGGATTGGGCGGCAGCAAGGCAAAGTTCAATTTAAACTCGCCTCAAAGAATGGTTGAGCTACTACAGAAATTAGTGGGATAAAAAATGAACCCTGCGAAAACCTTATGTTTATCCCCGTGATGGAGTGATAATGACAAAGGCTCTTAACCTGCACAGCGAGTACAAGCGCTCCAAAAAATTCTATTACTTTTTGAGAGACGTTGTGAAGAACGGCGAGGTTTTACAGGCAGTTGAAAGACAGGAGAGAATTTGAAGATTGCATTAGCTGGATAAGCAAGGTCACTTCTCGTGAAGGCTTCATTCCAGAGCACATAGCTTTAGAGAAAGACTATCTCGAATGGAAGGAAAATGAGATAGAGTTCAGCGAGAGGATAATAAAGGGGATGCAAAGGGCGGAGAGCTTCAAATCGCTGGTCGAAGGTGCGATTTGTTGGGCTGTTCCATTAGGCTGGGCTCAAGCAGAGCATGCGCTGCTGGAAGAAGCATCGCAGCGATAGGTTGGCTTCACTTTTTCTCTATAACTACTCTCCTCGGGTATGGAATCTCTATGCCCTCTCTGTCAAACTCCCTCTTTATCGCCTTTCTTATCTCAGAGGAAATCTTCCCTTTATTTCTCGCATCTTCTATCAGAGCCCTGAGTTCAAGGTCTATGGACGATTGCCCAAAATCTTTGACCGCAACGTTCGAGTCTTTCACGCCCTTCGTGTTTTTCGCTACTTTATTAAGTATTTCCTCTGCTTTGTTCAGGTCAGATTCGTAGGAAATTCCTACGGGAATGCTAATTCTGATTTCAGGAGTTCCTGTCGTGTAGTTGATTACGTCTCTCGCGTAAATCGCAGAGTTTGGAATTATGAGTATCACGTTGTCTGTGGTCTTTATCTTCGTGCTCCGCAGACCAATATCTATAACGTCGCCCCAGGTGGCGCCTCCTTTTGGAGCAGACCACAGCTCTATTCTGTCGCCTATCACAAAAGGCTTATCTATTACGATGAAAACCCCTGCTATAACGTTTGATATCGTATCTTTTGCAGCCAGTCCAAGAGCTAAACCCACAACGCCCAGACCGGCTACGAAGGGCATGACGTCGAAGCCGAGGCGGCCTACGGCAAGGATTACCGCAAATACGTATATGGAGTACTGCGCAACTTTATATAATATCGGGAAGAATGCTTTAACTTCTACCCCTCTCCCCTTGACAATTTCCTCCTCTATTTTTCGCAGGAAAACGACGACTATCTCAGAGAGCGGCCTGGCGAAAAATACTATTAAACCTGCAGATACGAGGGGAACCATGTCCAGGCCAAGCTGCTTTCCCGCCAGAATGATTGCTATTCCGTAAATCAGTATTTTGACCATAGTGAAAGACTGCTCGTATATGCGGTCCTCAAGAGCAATGCCGGCTTCCCTCGTCACTTCCTTCAGAAGCTTTATTCCAAGCTTTTGATACACCATCTTGGCTATTTCCACTGCCGGTTTTATGAGAAGCAGTATAAGCACAGCGATAATTACCGGCTTTGCTTCCAGACCGAGCTGCATGGATATTACTATCAGAACAGAAGCATAGATTATGTAGCGAATGCTTTTTGCAGAGTACTCAACCACCTTTTCATCCAGCTCGATTCCTACCTTCTTTGCTGCCCTCTGCCCGTACTTCAGCACTATCTTTTTTGCAAGCTTTGCAGCGATTATTCCTGCAATTATGGTTGCAAGTATAATGCTGAGCTTTGGTATAAGTTGGATAATGCTCTCCATAAATTTCTCCTCCAGTTTACTGATTATCCCTTCTAACATTTAAATCACTACATTCCTCTTTCCACATGCATTTTTATTCTTTTTGGAATTGAGAAATGCTCCGGACGGGATTTGAACCCGTGTCAAGGGAGTTCTCTAACCCTTTTCCGCCAGCGCTTTTTTCAAAAAGGCTGTGAGAGTCCCTTATGATTGGCCGGTCTACACTACCGGAGCATTCGCTTGCGAGTGCGTCAGTTTTTGCCTTCGGCAAGATTTTCTACATTCGGGAATATGAATTTTTTGATAGGCATTTTGAAAATAGCAGAAGAGGAAGACTGGAAAAAGTTAATTTGGATATTTAACAGCCTACCTCTACAATAAACTCAGCAAATGAGTGGAGTGACCTGTGAATTTAGTGCCGGGGACGGGCTTCGAACCCGCGACTTCCACGTTTCCCAGGTTAGGGGTTGGGTTTTTGATTAAACTTTTTCTAAAAAGTTTACCCTATGAGCGTGGCACTCTAACCAGGCTGAGTTACCCCGGCATTCGCTCGGCATGAGCGAGAACATGAACGTCTGCAATTTACAAATTTGCTACGTTCAGTAGCACATAATTTTTCCGCCAGCGCTTTTTCTCAAAAGGGCTGCTGGGCTACCCCGGCAACCGTTCATTCTGAACGAGTGCAACGTTTAACTATGACACCTTTCTTCGTACCAACGTGCACCTCCGAAGCCATGCCGGCGAAGATGCCGTTCTCTATTACGCCGGCGATTGCGTTGATTTCCTCTTCGAGTTTTTTCGGATTCCTTATTTCGCCGAAGTCAACGTCTAAAACGAAATTTCCATTGTCCGTTATTACCGGTCCTGCCTTGCTCTCGGCTTTTCGCAGTTTGGGAATGCCCTTCAACTTTTTGAGTTCGCTCTCCGCGACCTTCCAGGCAAATGGGAGAACTTCAACCGGCACGGGCATACTCAATTTATTTTTAACCTTGCTTTCGTCCACGATTACGACGAATCTCTTGGCATGCCTTGCGATTATCTTTTCCCTCGTATGCGCTGCGCCTCCTCCCTTTATCAGGTTTAAATCCCTGTCCACTTCGTCTGCACCGTCGATGTCGATGTCGATGCTCTGGTGCTCCTCAAACGTTGTTAGGGGAATTCCGCTTTCAACAGCCAAAAACTGCGTATCTAGAGAGGAAGGGACGCAGAGGATTTCAAGCTCATCCTCGTATATTCTTCTCGCAATTTCTTTGAGCGCATAGCGCATCGTAGACCCGGTCCCCAAGCCGATGATTTGTCCATCCTTTATGAGCTTTACAGCAGAGGCTGCTGCAATTTCTTTTAAGTTCATGTATGAAGTTCTTCCAGAGCGCATAAAAAACTTTTCATAGCATTTTTTTGAGTTTCGCCGCAAGGAGATTGAGGAGCGAAGCTTTTCTTCCGAAAATTGTAGGGCTTAGATTACCTCGCAGGTCTTCGAGCGAGCCTATTATAATCCCGCCTGCGCCAATCTCTGCCAGAGAATGCGCATCGCTTCCTGCACTCATTTCCAAATTATTCTCAAGCGCAAAGCCGAGCGCTTTTTCATTGAACTCCTGCAGCATGCATCGGGAGTTGAATACTTCTATCCAGTCTATGTGCTTTGCTATTTCTTTTGTAGGGGCCAGCCTGTAGATTCTGAAGATGTCGTATGGATGAGGTATGCAGGTTATGCCCTCCTGGGACTTTATTTCGTCTATTACCTCCTCCAAAATTCTGCTTTTGATTTCCTCCTGCAGGAAATAACCGATTATCTCGCCCCTGTCAGTCCTTATTTCAGCGCCAACTATAATCTCGATACCTTCAGCGATTTTTTTGGTCTCAATTCCTCCTTTAATCGTGTCGTGGTCAGTAACAGCTATGCCGTCGAGGTTTTGG
>JACRDW010000033.1 GCA_016212785.1 Methanobacteriota archaeon
CAGAGCGCAGGGAGAACAGATAAAGGCGTCTCTGCTTTCGGCAATGTCTTTGCAGTTACCACGCAGTTCGAGCTCAAAGCAAGGGCACTGAACAGCTTTCTGCCCGGCGACGTTCGAGTTCTTGCAGTTAGAGAAGTTCAGGAAGATTTCAATCCCCGCTATGAAGCAAAGGAGCGGATTTACAAGTATTTTTTGTTTGACGACGGCTATGATATTAAAAAAATTCGCAGCGCAGCAAAGCTCTTCGAAGGCGAGCACAGCTTCCACAACTTCTGCATTTTAGAAGGACGCAGCGCTGTTAGAAAAATTAAGAAAATCACGGTAAAAAAACAGAGCGATTTTCTCGTGCTTACTTTTTACGGCGAGAGCTTTCTCTGGCAGATGGCTCGGCGAATTGTAACTGCATTGAGAATGGCTGGAAGAAGCGAAATTTCAATCGAAGAACTGAAAAAATATTTTGAGCCTGCCTGTAAAGATAAATTCAAGCCGTCTGAACCGGAGCCGCTTATTCTGTGGAATGTAAAGCACAACTTCGATTTCGAACACGAGGATTATTCGCTCCAAAAATTTCAGAAAGAAATTATCAGAAGGCAGAAGGAGCTGAAAATTAAGGTTGCGATGGGCGAGGAAGTTCTGGGAAATTTAAAATAATTACGCCACTACTTTTTCTTCTTTCTTTTGCGGCATTTCCTTGATTTTTTCTAAATGCTTTTCAAATTCTACCATTGCCTCAACTATTTCAGGGGTAATCTCTTCTTTGACTTCTTCCTTTTCCAAATCAACGACTTCGATCCGCTTTCCAATTTTCTTTTTCAAAAGCTTCGGCTGTCGTTGAATGAACTCGATTATATCTATCCACTGGCTGAGCGAGTCTGTGTTCAACCCAACTTTCTTAGCCAGCTCAGTTTTTAATAACGGGCTCTCTTCGTAGAGCGCTTCGAATATTTCCTTTGGTGATTTGAGCTTCTTTTTCATAATTTCAGTTACCACTTACTTTCTAAAATTCGCCGAGTGAAAATTGCTTTACCTTTGTCGTGCTCGCTCTGATTCTCTCCGCACTTATTTCATTCGCTTGGCTGTATATATTTTTTGCAAGCCTTTCTTCTTTTATGAAGAATTGGATTTCCTCTAGGTCGAGTTCAAGTTCAGAAGCAAGCTGCGAGCCCATCTCTGCGCTGTTGTTTAGAACAATTTTCAGCATTGGGAAATATTCTGCCTTTGCATCCTTTTTCGAGCAGTGGTTCTTGCGAGATATTTTTTCAGCTATGGAATCCATGACTTCTCTGGCTTTTCGTGTCTGCGCATAAAGGGTGAAAATCTGGGGGTACTGGTAGCGAACGAATTTGCTGTACTTGTGCTGCTTTGCCAGAGCAACTCCGGCAGACATCGCATTTATTGCGTAGGGCAGCAGGTCCCAGTCCTGCCTGCGCATTATTCTACCCATGAAAACATCTGCTCTGGAGAGGCGTTCAAACGCTCTTGCCAGGTCGCTTGCATCTTCGTATTCTCTTGGCGCATTCTCTACGAGCCATTTCAAAATTGTATCCGCATCTTCTCCAGATTCCCACACAGCTTCCCTCGCTCTGTCAGCAGAAGTTGTCTTGAAAATTCTTATCAGCGTGTCGAAGATTTTTAGCTCAGAGTCTCGCATCGTCAGGGCATCAACGTCTCGCAGCGCAAGCTTTTTCTTTCCCTCGGTTAACGCTTGTAAATCGTTTATCGCTGAGCGCAGGTCGCCGTTTGCATTCGTTGCAATCATTTTCAAAACTTTTTCATCAGTTTCGATTCCTTCCTTTGTGCAGATGTGCATTAAAACTTTTAGAATGCTGCGCTGGTCTATTTTTTTGAAACCTACCATCAAAGTCAGAGCACGAAATTCTCTCGGCAGGCTCCAGGGATTATTTGCGATTAAAATTATTGGCTGGAGAGATTCCTTGACCCATTTTTTTAGTGCAGCCAATCCCCCATAATCGAATTTTCCATGTATTCCGTCTACCTCGTCCAGGATTATGAGCTTTCTCTCATAGCTCGGGTCGAGAGTGTCCTGCATTGCAGCGCTGCCAACGATTCTGTTTATGATGTCCTGCGTTCTTGTATCAGAGGCGTTTAGTTCTATGCAGTCGTAGTTAAGCTCGCTTGCAAGCGCATACGCAGCTGAAGTTTTTCCAGTTCCAGCCGGACCGTAGAGCAGGATAGTCCTGTTTTTTGGAATGCCGCTTTTCCACTCCTCGGCCCACTTCGCAAGACTTTCGATAGAGCTAGGGTTGCCTGCTACATCTCGAAGCTTTTTAGGTCGGTACTTCTCAACCCACGTTAGCATGCTTAATTATTTGTTTTCTTATTTTATATTGCTTAGCAATAGATTTAAATGCCCAAACGTAGAGCAGCAGTGGAGGAAATAACATGGAAGCACAAACAGTAAAGGTAGCAGATTTGACTCCAATGTCAAAGAGTGTGAACGTTTTAGTAAAAGTAGTTTCTTCGGGAGAGAAGAAAGACATCCCGACAAGGGAAGGTACACGACAGGTTGGCGAGTTCCTCGTAGCGGACGAGACAGCGAGCGTTTTGATGTCCCTCTGGGGCGACCAAATCAGCCAAGTTGCAGAAGGCGACGTACTCCAGATAAAAAATGGCTACGTTTCTCTCGTCAGAGGCAGCATGAGATTGAACGTGGGCAAGTACGGTTCTATGGAAAAATCAGAGGAAGCTCTGCCAGAGGTAAATACCACAACGAACCTGAGCGACAAGATACATGAGATGCCTGAGAGAAGAGGATTCGGATACAGGGGCGGAGAAAGAGGTCGAAGGGGCGAAAGGCGCAGGTATTAAGTTTTTTCCAAAATCTTTCTTACCCTTTCGTCAATTTCTCTCTCTTTTTCCAGTATATATTTCCACTTTTCCGCAAGGCTGAGTTTATTGAATTTTTTTTCGTCGATTAATTTTTTCTCAGAAGTTTTTTCCATACAACCCATTTTTAGCGCTTATGCTTTTTAAATATTTTCATTGTTTGAAGTATCGCTTTCAAAAATAATAGCAATTTCTTAAATATTGCCCATGCTCTTTTCAATTCGGGATTGAAGTGAGCAAGATATTCAAGCTGCTGGCTCAGAAAGGAGTGGTAGAGATTCTCGAGAAGCTTGAGGGTAAAGCGATGAAGTATAAAGAAATCGAGGAAATTGTAGGAAACCCCAGCACTACCTCGAGAAGGTTGAGCAGCCTAGGAGAATTGGGAGCTGTTAGGAGGAAGGTTTCCTCAGAGAAGTATCGCCCGGTTTACTATGCTCTAACGAAGGAGGGGAGGGAGCTTCTCTCAATCGTGAGAGAAATCTCTGAGAAGTATAGGGCATAGGTTTAAATTTTCAGGGCAAATTGACAAGCTTTATATGGTAGAAAAAACATATAGTTTTCTGGGACTAAATTCGTTTTAAAAAAGGTTTTAAAATGGAAGAATATGCAGCAAAGGACATCGAGGTTTTAGAGGGCTTGGAAGCAGTAAGAAAGCGCCCGAGCATGTACATTGGAACCACGGGCAGCGCTGGACTGCACCATCTCGTTTACGAGGTAGTTGACAACAGCATCGACGAAGCGCTTGCAGGATACTGCAAGAATATCGATGTTGTGGTGCATCGCGATAGCAGCGTTACTGTCACAGACGACGGCCGGGGCATACCCGTCGATACGCATCCAAAGTACGGCAAGCCAGGCGTCGAAATAGCGATGACAATGCTGCACGCAGGCGGAAAGTTCGACCACAAGATATACAAGATTTCAGGCGGGCTGCACGGCGTTGGCGTCAGCGTCGTGAACGCGCTTTCTGAATGGCTGGAAGCAGAGGTCAGCCGGGACGGTAGGACATACAGGCAGCGCTACGAGTTTGGAAAGACGGCTGCTCCTCTGGAGGTGAGGGGCGAGGCTCAAAATACAGGTACAAAGGTAACTTTCAAGCCCGACAAAAGTATTTTCGAAACCATCGATTTCGACTACGAAACCCTTGCAGACAGACTTCGGGAGCTTGCATTCCTGACGAAAGGAGTAAAGATAAGCTTGAAGGACGAGCGCTCCGGAAAAGAAGAGGTTTTCCATTACCCTGGAGGAATAGTTCATTTTGTCCAGTATTTGAACAAAAATAAAACAGCACTGCACGAAAAAATAATTTACTTCGAGAAAAAAACAGACAGCGTTCAGGTAGAGGTTGCGATGCAGTACAACGATACTTACGTCGAGAACGTCTATGCCTTTGCGAACAGCATAAACACGCACGAGGGAGGCACCCACCTAATCGGCTTCAAGGCAGCGCTTACGAGAACTATCAACGACTACGGAAAGAAAAACAACATTTTCAAAGAAGGAGAAGCTCTATCTGGCGAAGATACCCGGGAAGGACTTACTGCGATAATAAGCGTCAAGCTGCCAGACCCCCAGTTCGAGGGTCAGACGAAAACCAAGCTCGGCAACAGCGAGATAAAGGGCATCGTCGAATCCCTTGCGGGCAGCGGCATGGCAGAGTTTTTCGAGGAAAACCCAGAGGTTGCAAGGAAAATAATAGAAAAAGCAATCCTCGCAATGCGTGCCAGAGAGGCTGCGAGAAAGGCGAGAGAGCTCGTCAGAAGAAAGACTGCTCTGGAGAGCGGCTCACTACCCGGCAAACTTGCGGACTGCTCCGAAAAAGACCCTGCGCTGTGCGAGCTGTACATTGTAGAAGGGGACTCAGCCGGCGGAAGCGCAAAGCAGGGTCGAGACAGGCGCTACCAGGCAATTCTTCCGCTCAGAGGCAAAATACTCAACGTGGAGAAAGCGAGAGATGATAAAATATTTGAAAACGAAGAAATACGCACGATGATTACTGCCATAGGCGCAGGAGTAGGGGCTGATTTTGACATAAGCAATCTGCGGTATCACAAGATAATAATAATGACGGACGCAGACGTTGACGGAGCGCACATACGCACGCTCCTGCTTACATTCTTTTATCGGAAGATGAGAGAGTTAATTGAGAAAGGACATGTTTGCATAGCGCAGCCCCCGCTGTACAAGATAAAAAAAGGAAAGGAAGAGCGCTATGCTTATAACGACGAAGAGTTAGAGCAGACGTTTCAGAGAGTGGGCATCGAGAGCGTCAGCGCATATTCCAACGGACAGGAACTCAGCAGTGAAGAACTCAGCGATTTACTGCGGGACCTAAATCTCTACAGGCGCTTTTTTGAAAGAGTTGTCAATATCCTGCCAGAAAAATTAATCGAGGCTGTGCTGAACCTTAAGGAGCTGAATTTCCATAGAATATACGAAGCTCTGTCTAAGGTTGAGGGAACCTCGAATTTTATAATCAGCGGCGATTTTCTGAAGTTTTCTTACAAAGGCACGGAATTGGACTCGAGCATTTTCTCTTCTTTTGAGTTCAGAAGGCTGCACGAAATATACCGCAGAAGCAAGGAAAAATTTCCGATTATAATCAAAAACGAAGCAGAAGTGGAAATTCGTTCTGCCTCAGAACTTCTGGCGTACATAGCCGAGAGCGGAAAGAAGGGCGCGATGATTCAGCGCTATAAGGGTTTGGGGGAGATGAATCCCCAGCAGCTCTGGGAGACGACGATGAATCCGGAGACGAGGACGATTTTAAAAGTAACGCTTGAAGATGCGATGAAGGCAGATTACATCTTCACGATTTTGATGGGCGATAAAGTCGAGCCTCGCAGGGAATTCATCGAGGCGCATGCTAGGGAAGTAAGGGTGCTGGATATTTAGCTAAATGCTCCTTTTTTTCGAGTATCGAATTAACTCCTGAGTGTTGAATACAGGCACGGCATTCTGCCTTTTAAAATCCTTATCGTCGCTCCATACAACTCCATTTGGGATTGAAAGCGCAGCCGCTATAAAAACAATATCAGTAGCATCAATTTCCTCCATAATTTCTTTTGCTCTAGTTAGATTCAATCTTAACTCCTTCTCGTCGATTAAGCTAATGTACTCCCTTAATTTGGTAAAAATTTCTTCAAATTCTTTTTCATTAAGTCTGGATTTTTCAAGAATCAGGTTTTGTGCTTGTGGACTTCTTTAAAAGAAATGCTTGGAAAAAACAGCTCGTCTTCCAGCTCTATTATCAATCTTCTTTTTTCTGATTTCTTGATAAGTGCCGAGATTAGAACATTGGTGTCCAAGACGATGTTCATGCAAGCAGCCTTTTTGCGACTTCCCTGTTTATCTTGCCGCTTATTTCTTCGGCATCTTTTTCAGTCAGCGTGCTCCTTGAAGTAAGCTTTTCGAGAAGTTCCAAGTCCGCGACTTTCTTCTCTATCGCTTTTCTAGCCACCTCGCTCCATCTGACTTCCGAAAATTTCTTCATCCGTCTGTGCATGTTTTCAGGAAGAGAGAGCGTTACATTTGCCATACATGTGAAATCACATATTTAACGAATATAAAGATTTCTGCGTATAGCATGCGAGAGAGGTAGGGGTGCTGGAATATAGTTTTATTTATTCTCGTTATCTTACAAAGTTAAATAGTAAGATATTATGCCAATAGTAAAACTTTCTTCGAAGGGGCAAGTGGTAATACCAGCTGAGATTAGGGAGTCTTTCGAGCTGTACGAGGGAGACAGACTATTGATCGAAAGAAAAGACAGCGATATCGTGATAAAGCCTGTTGCAAAACTGTCCCGACTTAAAGGGATAGATAAGGGTGCTTGGAAGGATACCTCAAAGGAAATAGATAAAATGCGAGAGGAGTGGGACAAGGAGTTCGAATGAGCTATACCTTTGATACAAAGGCTTTGATGGCTTTTTTCAACGGCGAGGCAGGCGCAGAAAAAGTAGAGGCACTTTTGAAAGAAGTGGACAGCGGCGCAGCAGAGGGCTTTATAAGTTCTGTTACTCTGACTGAGATTTACTATCTATACTTCAGGCGCTTCGGAGCAAAAGCAGCAGAGGACAGGATAGAGCAGGTGAAGTATTCGAATCTAAAAATCATCGCCATCAATGACAGCATTGCGATAAACGCCGGTAAATACAAAGCCGAGAAGAAAATCCCAATCGCCGATGCGCTGATTGCCGCAAGCGCTCTAGCTGCGAAGTCGAAAGTAGTTACAGCCGACGAGCATTTCGAGGGTCTTGGCGTGAAAGTGGTGAGGTTTAGGTAGGGCGTGCGGAAGGGGGATGTTGGATAACCATTTTCCCTTGCGAAGGAAACAAATTCTATCTGCGTAATCGATGACAGAATAGGAAGGGCATTTGCCAAGAGTTTAAAGGGTAAGACGATATACTCTGCGGCTTTGGTTGTAGAAGCGCTGGTAAAGAAAATCATCACGAAGCAAGAGGCAAAAAATTTCATCGATAAAATGATAGCAAACGGCTGGAGATGCGACGTAGAAACTTATAGGGAAATTCTTGCCAAAATCGAAATTAAATAAGCTTTTTATTCTCGGAGGTTGATTCTAAACCATGGCAGCAGAGGAACAGAAATCCAAGGAAATCATTATCCCGGTGAAAATCGAGGAGGAGATGAAGAAGAGCTACATCGATTACGCAATGAGCGTCATCGTGGGTCGAGCTCTTCCTGACGTGCGGGACGGTCTGAAGCCGGTGCACAGGCGCATTCTGTATGCGATGCAGGAACTGGGCAATACGCACGACAAGCCCTACAAGAAGTCTGCGAGAATCGTGGGTGAGGTTTTGGGAAAGTATCATCCCCACGGCGATGTCGCCGTTTACGATGCGCTCGTCAGAATGGTTCAGGATTTTTCGATGCGCTGTCCATTAATCGACGGTCAGGGAAACTTTGGAAGCGTCGATGGAGATGCTCCGGCTGCGATGCGATATACCGAGGTGAGGCTTGCAAGAGCCGCAGAAGAAATGCTCGCAGACATAGATAAAAATACAGCCGACTTCGTTCCTAACTTCGACGAGTCGCTCCAGGAGCCCAGCGTGCTTCCTGCGAAGCTGCCAAATCTCCTTCTGAACGGCTCTTCTGGAATAGCGGTTGGGATGGCTACGAACGTGCCACCGCACAATTTAGGAGAGCTCGTGGATGCAATTATAACGCTCATAGGAAATTCGGATGCAAGCGTTGAAGAGCTGATGGAAGTTATAAAGGGCCCTGATTTCCCGACCGGTGCCTTCATTTTCGGTAAAGAAGGGATAAAAGAAGCATATAAAAGCGGCAGGGGAAGCATTAAACTCAGAGCCAAGGCTGCGGTAGAGAAAAAGAAGGAGAGAGAAAGGATAATCGTTACCGAGCTTCCGTATCAGGTAAATAAAGCCAAGTTGCTCGAAGACACCGCTGCCCTTGTGAGAGACAAAAAAATCGAGGGCATAGCAGATTTGCGGGACGAGAGCGACAGAGAAGGCATGCGGGTTGTGATTGAGCTCAAGGGCAGCGCAGTTGCAGAGGTCGTGCTGAACCAGCTTTACAAGCACACGCAGATGGAAACTGCATTCGGCATAATAAATCTAGCAATCGTGGACGGCGAGCCAAAGGTGCTCAGCCTCAAGGATACGATTCTCGAGTACATCAAGCACCGCAAAAACGTTGTCACGAGAAGGTGTCAGTTCGAGCTGGACAAGGCGCAGAAGCGGGCACACATACTGGAAGGTCTGAAAGTTGCTCTGAGCAGCATCGATGCTGTCGTAAAAATCATAAAAGGCTCAAAGACAGTCGAGGCTGCGAGAGACGCCTTAATTTCAAATTTCAGGTTAAGCAGGGAGCAGTCCCAGGCTATATTAGATATGCGCCTG
>JACRDW010000036.1 GCA_016212785.1 Methanobacteriota archaeon
ACATCAGCGTTTGAAGAGACTTGAAAAGGTAGACAAAAATCTCATCGAGCAACTCGTTTCGAGCCTCGAGGACGTGAAGGTGGGAAGGATAAAACGGGTTGCTTAATTATAGTCGCTTGCTGTGTTTTAAATTCTCTTCTCTCTAATCCTTTTTTCTCTGAAAAATGCATAACCTAACGGTTTGCCGACGAAGGGATTTAATTTAAGCTGATGCTCGATGCGTTCAACCTGTTTTTGCTCTTCTTTTGAAAGTTTTCTTACCTGTCTATCAAAAGTTTCGGTACGGTAGACTTTATACATCGAATTGAATAGAGAGCGTTACGCCTTTAAATTTAACGTGTCTATTTGAATGGCAACGAATGTTTAAATAAACCCCGCACTTATTTAAATCCATGTACAGGATTATCGTGAGGGGCATCGTTCAGGGCGTCGGCTTCAGACCTTTCGTGTACAGGACAGCGAAGAAAAACAATCTGCGGGGCTATGTCAGAAACGCAGCAAACAGCGTTGAAATTTTGATAGACGGAAAAGAAAGCGATGTGCGAAATTTTCTGAAAAATTTAAAAAACGAGCATCCGCCGCTTGCAGAAATTTTTTCGGTAAATGCGAAGTACGCGGCGGGTGGCGGCGAGTACGACGACTTCTATGTTTTAAAAAGCGAGAGCATGGGCGAGACCGACTCGGTGATACCTCCGGACGTTGCGATTTGCGAAAAGTGCCGCGAAGAAATCTTTGACAAGGACGACCGCCGCTATCTCTATCCTTTCACGGTCTGTACCGACTGCGGACCCAGATTTACGATAATCGAAGCCCTGCCATACGATAGAGAGAGAACGACGATGAAAGAATTTGCAATGTGTAAAAAATGCGCAACCGAATACAGCGGCGCACTCGACAGAAGATTCAGAGCAGAGCCGACCTGCTGCGAAAAATGCGGTCCGAGATATGGGATTTTTAAGGGGAATAAAAAATTGAGTTCTGAAAATCCGATTAAAGCAGCTGCTGAAGCGCTGGACAGCGGCGCAATTGTCGCAATTAAAGGCGTTGGCGGCACGCACCTCGCAACGAAGACGACTGAAGACGAAGCAGTTCTGGAGATAAGAAAAATTCTGAACAGACCTCAAAAACCTTTTGCGATAATGGCCAGAGACGTCGAGGCTGTCGAGAAAATTGCTTGCTTGAGTAAGAGAGAAAAAAAATTGCTGACCTCGTTTAGAAGACCTATTGTTTTGCTGAAGAAAAAAAACAACCTGTCGGAGCACATAGCTCCGGGACTGCACAACGTCGGCATAATGCTCCCCTATGCTGGAATTCACCATCTTTTATTTTACTACAGCAGGGAGCCGGCCTTTGTGATGACGAGCGCAAATGTTCCCGGCGAGCCCATGGTCATAGAGAATGAAGAAATTCTTACCCTAAATCCAGAGTACTCGCTGGTGCACGATAGGAGAATAAAAAATCGGTGCGACGACTCGGTAATAAAATTCGTGGACGGAAAAGCAGCTTTCCTGCGGCGCTCCCGCGGATTTGTTCCCCTGCCCATAAAGCTGAAAATAGAAAACGAGAAAAACATTCTCGCACTTGGAGCGGAGCTGGACGTAACCGCCTGCCTGCTGAAAGGAAGCAGTGCGTTTATTTCGCAGTACGTTGGAAATACGACAAAGCTTAAAACTCTCGAATATCTCGAGGCTGCGATATATAACTTAATCGAGCTGACGAAAGTTGAGAAAATTGATGCCGTTGCTGTTGATTTACATCCCGGTTTCAATACTGTGCAGCTTGGAGCAGAGCTGAGCAAAAAATTTGACGCAAAACTGATAAAGTGCCAGCATCACCACGCACATATTGCCTCGCTCATGGCGGAAAGCGGCGTTGAAAAAATCGTAGGCATTTCCTGCGACGGCATAGGTTATGGAACCGACGGCAAAGTTTGGGGAGGAGAAATTTTAGTTAGTAGCTTCAGCGCATTCGAGAGGACGGGCAGCCTAATGCCTCAAATAATGCCGGGCGGAGATTTAGCTGCCAACAAACCTGCAAGAATGGTTGCCGGAATTTTGTCAAAAAAATATTCCGTGCAAGAGCTGCGAAAAATTTTGACTAAAAACTGCTTGAAAGGCTTCAAGAACGAGAAAGAAATTGAAATCGTTTTGAAGCAAATTGAGCGGCGCTGCAACACGCCGGAAACGACAAGCGCCGGAAGAGTCTTAGACGCGATTGCAGCCCTGCTCAACGTGTGCTATGGGCGGACGTATGAAGGCGAGCCTGCGATGAAGCTCGAGGCTTTTGCTTTAAAGGGAAAACCCGGGATTGAAATTCCAGCGGTAGTTAAAAAGTTCGATGGGCGTTATATCCTCGATACCGCTGAGATAATCGACGCCGTCCTGGAAATGAAAGAAGAATTTAAATACGAGGATGTTGCAGCCTCTGCGCAGAAAGCTATGGCAAAAGGTTTAGCAGAAATTGCAGTAAAAGCCATTAAAAAAAATGCTGCGGCTGGCTTTTCCGGCGGGGTAGCGTATAACGATGCCATTGTGCGATGCATTAGAACGAGAATTGAAAAAGAAGGTTTGAAATTCTTGACTCAAACGAAAGCGCCCTGCGGAGACGGCGGCATTTCCCTGGGGCAGGCGGCTGTAGTTTCTCATCTTATTTCCTCAACTTCGCAATAAAGAACCCTTGCGTCCCGTGAATGTGCGGGTAGAATCTCTTAGCCTTTCGCATTTCTTCGCTTAGTTTTTTTCCATAGCAGCTTGTGAAAGCCTCTTCTCCGTACGGCACGTTCTCAAGCTTCAGTCCGAGCTCGATGGCGTGCTGGACCATAAATTCGTTTTCCTCCGGTAAAAAGCTGCAGGTGGTGTAAACCAGAGTTCCTGCCTCGAGTAACACGCCATAGGCCGCTTCCAGAAGAGCACTTTGTGCTCCTGTGCAATTTGCAACGTCTTCGCTCGTTTTTTCCGCTGCCTCTGGATTTTTGAAAACAGTGCCTGTACCAGTGCACGGAGCATCCAGGAGAATTTTATCGAATTTTATACCTAGCTCCTGCACATTCAAAGAATTCATTCTTATCGCTATCACATTCTCGACGCCCATTCTGCTTACGTTCGAGCGCAGCGACTTCATTCGCTCCCTGTTCAGCTCGATGGAAATTATAGCGCCCCTGTTGCGCATGAGCTGCGCTAGGTAGGTGGTCTTTCCTCCAGGCGCAGCTGTCATGTCCAGCACAGCATCGCTGTGCTTCGGGTCCATGACCTCGCAAGCGTACATGGATGTAGCATCCTGAATGAAGTAGTAGCCGAGCAAATATTCTGTCGTTGCACCGATTGAAAACGGAGAAGCCTTGACAAAGTAGCCGTGCTTAACCCAGGGTATTTTCTCCAGCTTTATGCCTTTTTTCTCCAGCCTCGGTATCAGCTCTTCCTCAGCAGTTCTCAGCGTGTTAATCCTTATAGACTGCTCGATAGGCTTGCCAAAACTCGCAATAACGCTTTCTGAAAAAAGCTGCCTGTATTTTTCAAGCAGGAACTCGGAATACATGCTTAGTAATATATATTCGGAAATATATCTTTCGCATATGCTGGAAATCGAGGCAAAGGCGAGAATCAATCGAAAAAAAATTAAGAGCAGGCTTGTAGAACTAGGGGTAAAATTCTTAAAAAGAGAAAAACAGGAGGACATTTACTTTAATCACCCTACAAGAGATTTTGCAAAGAGCGACGAAGCGCTGAGAATAAGGAGAGTTGGCAGAGAGTTTTATCTAACTTACAAAGGACCGAAGCTCGATAAGCTAACCAAGACAAGAGAAGAGCATGAAGTGAAGATTTCTAGCTTCGAAGAAGCGAAAGAAATTTTAAAAAAATTGAAATTCAGGGAAGTAGCGACGATAAGGAAAAAAAGAGAATATTATGCGCTGGAGAACTTCGTAATTGCGCTGGATGAGGTCGAAGGTCTGGGCAGCTTCGTAGAAGTCGAGAAAAAGGCAGGACAGTATAATCCCGAAGAGATGACTAATTTTTTGAAAAAGCTCGGAATTAAGGAAAGAGATTTTGAGAGAAGGTCGTACCTCGAGATGCTGCTGGCAAGATAACGGCATGGCGGGTATGCGAAGTTCCGCCGAAGGCGGGTTTGGGCGGAGTGCCGAAGGAATGAAGCCAGATACGCTCTGTTATACGCCAGCCCTTTGAGGGCATGTGGTGCGAAAGGTATTTTCATAGAGTGCATTGAGAAGCTCTTTTCCGTGTGGCTGTGGGATATCTCTCCCCTCTTTTTTTGCTGTTTCTAACCAAAGTTCTATGGCTACTTTCGCCTCTCTCAATGCTTCTTCTTCTGTTTTTCCGAATGCGGAACACCCAAGTAATTCTGGCACTACGGCTATGTATCCTTCGTCTTCTTCGCTGTAGAATAACTCTATCGCGTATTTATACATCTTTTCTGTCCTCCTCTAAGAGGCCATATTTTACATCTGAGCACTCCTCGAGCTTCTCGATAAAATCTTCACGCACAGGGTAGAAGATATCCAACATCACAAAGGGCTCATCGCCTATACAGGTGTCGCTGTGTGGAACATTTGCAGGAATGCAGTAGAAATCCTCTTTTTGCACTATGCGCTCCTCGTCTCCGATGTGCAGTCTCGCCTTGCCAGCATATACCATTCCAATTTGCTCATGTGGATGAGAGTGTAATGGCACAGTATGACCCGGCAACGTGGTATTGAGCACCATCATCATCTTCCCACCATGCAACCCAGTAAGGATTGTTGTCTCAAGTCCCATCATCTGGATAAGTTTAGGAGCATCCGCAGGGCTGATAAAGTACGAAACTTTCTTTTGTGTCATGACTTCCTCTCTTTTAACTTAATAAGGGCATTTCATATAACTCCTTATATACAAATTTCAAAAACTCACGAACTCAAAATTCACTTTATCGCCGATGTCTACTCTTGCGCAGCCCATGTGCAGAGGACCTGAATTGATTACGAGCGTTTTTCCTATCCAGTCAAAGCCCCTCGCCTCGTGCGCATGCCCGCAGAGCACTAAGTCGATTTGATTTTTTTCAATGAACTCCCTTACCTTCCTGCTTCCGATGTGCGCTCCTGAGCCGCTCGTGTCTACTGCTGTGTTGTGCGGCGGCGAATGGGAAACTAGGACTTTGAACTTTGTTGCTTTGATTTTTTCAAAGCCCTGCTTTAAAAACTCCTCGAGTTTTTCTTCAGAATATTCCTGCGGCGTATCAAAGGGCGTTGCGCCCGAGCCTCCCGCGCCGAAAAAGCCTACGTCCTTGAAAATCCTGCCGTTGGAATGCAGGTCTATGTCCAATTCTGCCAAAACCTCGTTTACCTCCGGCAAGTCGCAGTTCCCGGGCACTGCAAAGACTTTCTTTTTAATCTTGAAAAGCTCCTGAAGTGCAGCTCTCGCTTTCTCCCTGCCTCCGAAGTGGGTTATATCGCCAGCGAACACAATAATGTCTGTCTTAGCCAGAGGCTTCAATTTCTTGATATTCTCTACCTTGCCGTGTAAATCAGAGATGCAGACTAAACGTGCCATACAACTCACTTTTGGCAAACATGTTTTTAAATTTTTGCATTTCGAGCATCAACTCGTGTACGTCGCATTGATTTTAACGTAATCGTGAGTCAAGTCGCAGCCGAAAACTGTCGCGCTTTCTCTGCCAGAATGCAGGTCTACGATGACTTTAATCTCCCTCGCTTTCAAAATTTTCTCGGCAGCCTTCAGCTCTTTTGCGCCCTGATAAGCGAGCACTTTTCCTCTGTCAATCAGGCAGGCTTTATTATTTCCTGCCTCGAAAAACAGGCTGAGCTTCTCAGGATTGAATTTGGCACCCGAGTAGCCGAGCGCTGCGATTATTCGCCCCCAGTTCGGGTCGCAGCCGAAGAAAGCAGTTTTGACGAGGTTCGACCTCGCTATCGCTCTCGCAGCTTTTACAGCATCCTTTCTGCTTCTCGCATTCTGGACAGTGATTTCCAGGAGCTTCGTGGCTCCTTCTCCGTCTTTTGCAATCATCTTTGCAAGCTCTCTCGCAACGTAGTTCAATGCTCCCTGAAAGTTCTCATCCAAGTCTTCATTCCCCGCAAGTCCATTCGCAAGCAGCGCTGCTATGTCGTTGGTGCTCGTGTCGCCGTCCACGATTGTTGCGTTGAAGCTCTGCTCTACCGCACTTTCGAGTATATCTTTAATTTTATCTTTCGGCACGTAGGCATTTGTAGTCAAAAAGCACATCAGGGTAGCGTGCTTCAGCTGCGGGGCTATCATTCCGGCGCCTTTCGCAATGCCCCCTATCTCAATCTCCTCTCCGCTCTTCAGCCTTGCTCTGACAGACACCAGCTTAGGAAATCTGTCTGTCGTGAGTATAGCTTTTGCTGCTTTAAGCGAAGCTTCGCTGCTGCTTTTCAGGTTTTTTGCAGCTTTTTTTATCCCCTCCTCAACCGCCGTGACGTCCATTCTTCTTCCAATTACTCCAGTCGAAGCAACGAAAAAATTCTCAGGTTTCAGGTCGAGCTCCTTCGCGGCCAATTTGCACATTTTCTTCGCATCTTCAATGCCTTTCCTGCCTGTGTACGCATTCGCATTCCCGGAGTTAGCTACGATGCCAAAAATCTCTCTTCTGCTAAAATGCTCCTGAGAAACAAGCAGAGGGGCTGCCTTTATTCTATTTGAAGTTATCATTAATGCACAGTTTGCAGCAGCCTCGCTCAGGATTATCGCAACGCCGTACTTTCCTTTTTTTATGCCGTTAGCTTTGAAGCCCTGGCAGCAGATGCCCTTTTTCGTAATAATCATAGCCTAAGCTTTAGGCGAGGGGATTATAAAAGCTTTGCATTTTTTATGAACTTCTTAACTTTTGAGTAATCCTTCTTGCCCTCTTTTTTCTCAACACCGCTTGAAACGTCGACAGCGTAAGGCTTTACAATCCTTACGGATTCTGCGACGTTCTCAGGAGTAAGCCCACCGGCAAGTATGACTGGAATGCTGACTGCCTCGACTATTTTTCTCGAAAGCTGCCGGTCGTGCGTCTTCCCGCTCCCGCCGAGCTGCTTGGACGGGGTATCCAAGAGCAGGGCATCGCTGTATCTTGCAAATTTTTTTGCTTCCTGAATAGAAGCCTTGTCTTTTACATGAATAGTCTTAATTATTTTGCACGGGATTAAGCTGCAAAGCTCTCTTACGAATTGCACGTCCTCGCTGCCGTGAAGCTGCACGAACTCGGGGCGAATCTCTTCGTAAAGCGCTGCAGCTTCTCCTATGGTTTTCGGCATAATTACGATAACTCTCCCGACCGGAGAAGGAAAATCTGCAAGAATTTCTTTCGCTTCCTGCGCAGTAACTTTCCGGGGAGTATCCACAGGTACTTCGACGATTGCTCCCACGAAGTCGGCTCCAAGCTCAGCTGCCGCAAGGGCATCTCTTCTGTTCGTGTTCCCGCAGATTTTTACCTTCAACTTGTTCCCCACTCCTCGTTTCCTGCGCTTCTGTTCGACTCTCTGACGAGCGCCTGAAGTTTTTTGTAGGCAGCGCCTGAATCTATGTATTCGTTCGCTACTCCCATGGCTTCTTTTATAGAATGCGTCCTACCTCCGGCGTATATTCCTGCGGCTGCGTTCAGCGCAACAATGTCCCTTCTCGCTCCTTTTTCGCCGTTCTTCAGCACGTCGAGCACGACGTTTTTGTTGAACTCTAAATCACCGCCGAGGAGCTCATTTACCTGCGCTCTCTTTATTCCAAAATCTTCAGGTTTAACCCGGTAGGTTATCACTCTGCCTTCCTCAAGCTCAGAAATTTTAGTCTCCCCGAATGTGGATAGCTCGTCCAGCCCGCCGAGACCGTGCACCACAAGAACCCTCTTACTGCCGAGGAGCTTCAAAACCTTTGCGATTCTTTCTGTGAGTGCGGCGTCGTACACTCCCAGCAATTGTGCGTTCGCGCTTGCAGGATTCGTTAGAGGTCCGAGGATGTTGAAGACGGTTCTTATGCCTATTTCCTTTCTCGGACCTATCGCATGCTTCATCGCTGGATGGAATACCGGAGCGAACATAAAGCCTATGCCTGTGCTCTCTATACATCTCTCTACCTGCTTCGGAGGCAAATCGATTTTCACGCCCAGCGCTTCCAAAACATCTGCGCTGCCTGCCTTGGATGTAACGCTCCTGTTGCCGTGCTTGGCAACGTAAATGCCCGCGCCAGCAACAACAAAGGCAGCAATCGTAGATATATTGAAGGTTTTTATTTTGTCGCCGCCTGTGCCGCAGGTATCAACGAGAGTGCCATTCACCTTCGGATTGATTTTCGAAGCGAAGCTGCGCATGATTTTTGCGCAGGCGGTAATTTCCGCCACAGTCTCGCCCTTCATTCGCAGCGCAGTTAGAAAAGCTCCTATCTGCGCCTGCGTTGCTGCTCCGCTCATTATGAGCTTCATCGCCTCCTCAGCCTCGCTGACCGTCAAGTCCTTCCCTTCGACCAGCTTGCCTATGAATTCCTTCATATCCTCATCTCCAGAAAATTTTTTATTATTTTTTCCCCCTCGCTCGTAAGAATCGATTCTGGGTGGAACTGAACCCCCTCGACCGCATAGCGTTTGTGCCTGACCCCCATTATAATTCCGTCCTCGCTTGTAGCGCTTATCTCGATTTCTTCTGGAAAGTTCTGCTTTTGTATTGCCAGCGAGTGATACCTCGTGGCGATGAAGGGGTTGTCAACCCCTCGATAAATAGTTTTTCCGTCATGCTTTATCTCACTCGTTTTGCCGTGCATCAAATTGCTCGCCCTTGCTACAGTACCGCCGAATGCAACACCGATTGCCTGGTGCCCTAAACAAACTCCCAGAATTGGAATCTCTTTTCCAAATTTTTTTATTATCGCAATGCTGCTGCCTGCATTTTCTGGTATGCCGGAACCAGGGCTTATAATTATTTTGTCTGGAGCAATTTTTTTGACTTCTCCGAGAGAAATGTTGTTTCTTCTCACAACTACTTCTGCTCCAAGCTCTCCGACATATTGATACAAATTGTAAACGAAGCTGTCTATGTTGTCGATGATTAGGACTCTCATTTTCAATCCACTTCCTCACGACTCACTTCGCTCGTCGTTCGTCGTGTCTTGACCCACGTTGTACTTGCTCTCGCAAGTAATTTTCCCCGAGGGCTTTTGCGAAGCACTCGTTCAGCATGAACGAAGGCATGAGCGACGCTCGTGCCCTCGCTTCTGCGAAGCGAATACAAAAGGGCTCAGCTCAATCGCTTTTAGCATCGCCTTTCCCTTGTTCACGGTCTCCTGATACTCTTTCTCTGGCACAGAATCTGCAACTATTCCTGCGCCTGCCTGAATGTAAGCTTTGTTGTTTTGAATTATAATCGTTCTAATCGTGATTGCGAAGTCCATGTCTCCGCTGAAGGAGAAGTAGCCGATACTTCCAGCGTATATGCCGCGCCTGCTCGGCTCGAGCTCCTCGATTATCTGCATTGCTCTCACCTTCGGCGCTCCGCTAACGGTGCCTGCTGGAAAGCTCGCCTCAAGAGCGTCGAATGCGTCTTTTCCGTTTTGAAGCTCGCCCGCTACGTTGCTGACGATGTGCTGCACGTGTGAATATTTCTCAACCGCCATGAATTCGTCAACGCAAACGCTCCCAAACTTTGAAACCTTGCCCACGTCGTTGCGCCCTAAATCAACGAGCATCACGTGCTCTGCCCTCTCCTTCGGGTCGTTGAGCATCTCCCTTGAAAGCTGCTCGTCCTCCACGATATTGCCCCCCCTCGGTCTTGTGCCTGCAATCGGTCTCACAACAACCTTTCTTCCATCTACCTTAACCAGAATTTCAGGGCTCGAGCCGATAATCTTGAGTTTATCGAACTCCAGGAAGTACATATAGGGTGAGGGGTTGATTTCCTTCAGAGCTAAATAGATGCTGAGCGGGTCATTGCTTGGCAATGCGCTAACCTCGCACTCGAAGCGCTGGCTAAGAACTGCCTGAAATATATCTCCTGCGTAGATGTACTCCTTTGTCTTTCTCACAGCATCTTCGAACCCTTGCTTGGTAAAATTGCTCCTTACGTCAAATTTTTGTTGACCCTGCTGGCTTGTACTGTATAGGAGCTTTCGGGGTTTTGCTTCCTTCAAAATTTTCTCAAGCTCTGAAATTTTCTTCTGCGCTTTCCGGAACCGCCTTTCAATGCCCCTCTCGTTCTCGAGCAGAAGATTTGAAATGAGCAGGACTTCCTCTCTCCAATGGTCGAAGACGATTAAATCCCTGACAAACATGAACTCTGCGTCATTGTGCTTTAAATCGTCCTTCGCAGAGCTGCCAACGTCCTCGAAGTAGCGGACGATGTCATAGGAAAAATAGCCCAGCAGCCCGCCGGAAAATCTCGGCAGCTTGTTTTTCTGAGTTTTGTACTTCAGAATTTTTCTCAGCACTTTCATCGGATTTTTAACTTTTCTGCCGTTCATCCTGCCGTCTTTCAAGCGCGTTATTTTCGGCGGAGAATTTCCCAGAAACGAATATCTCGCTATCTTTTCTCCGACGATTGCAGATTCGAGCAGGAAGGAATATTTAGACATCTTTCTCAGCGCAGCATACACATCGGTCGGCTTTAATTCAAATTTTGCCACTTTTACCAGAGGTATGACGCAGGGGAAATCAAGATTTCCCGCTGCTTCGTAAACTTCCTCAAGCTCCATGCACGAACTCCCTCACTTTTTCTGAAATATTGTCAGAGCTCATCACTGCGCTGCCTATGAGCGCAGCGTCGCAGTATTTCAGCACGAACTTTAAATCTTGCAGAGTGTTAATTCCTGAGGCGCTGATTTTTATTCCATTTATATTTGAAAATACCCTGCTTCTGTTTAAATCAATTTGCAGCGTGTCCTTGTCCCTGTTGTTTATTGCGTAAATTCTCGCACCCGCTCTCTCTGCCCTCGCTACATCTTCGAGAGAATGAACCTCGACCACAGGCTCCATTCCGAGCCTGCGAGATTCTCCGATGAACTTTTTTAATGTTATTTCATCAAAAAAACTCGCTATGAGAAGCAGGGAATCCGCACCGTAGTAGTAAGACTCTCCTATCTGGGCCTCGTCGAAGATAAAATCTTTCCTCAGCACCGGAATAGGTGAAATCCTGGAAACTTCGCTGAGATTTTTCAAGCTGCCTCCGAAGTACTTTTCCTCGGTGAGCACAGAGATTCCGCAGGCGCCTCCTTCAATCATTTCTTTTGCTATTGCTTTTACGTCCCCCTGCACCCTGATTATGCCAGAAGGCGAGGAGAACTTAATTTCAGGAATCACTGGATTTGCGCCCTGCTCTCTCTTCTCCAAAATAGCCCTCTCAAAACTCCTTGGCACCCTTTTATACTCTATCTGCCTTTCGAATCGCCTGTATCTGGATTTGCAGTCCTCGAAGATTGTGCTGAAGTTTACCACATATATCGCCTTTCTTGCTACTTCTTTCTAAGAAGTAGTAATGTACACGTATGTACAATGAAGCATGATTGTGTTCTATTCACGTAAGATGCACCGATATATAAAGTTTTTTGTTCACCACATAGCATTAAGTCTTGTGCACTAGCTGGCTATGTGGTGCCAGTTCCCTTCCGCAAGGAAGATGGAAAGAATGCCAGCTTTCTATCGAAATGGGCTTACGCCTTCGCTAGGGCAAATTTTATATGCATGCAGGAAATCACTCATACCCATGAGAAGCGACGAAACTAAGAAGGGCGCGGAGAGAGCGCCGCACAGGAGTTTATTGAAAGCTCTCGGAATCACTGACGAGGAAATCGAGAAGCCTTTTGTTGCTGTTGTAAACTCTTGGAATGAATTCGTTCCGGGTCATGCGCATTTAGATAGAATTGCGGATGCTGTCAAAGCGGGTGTAAGGAGCGCAGGCGGCACACCTTTCGAGTTCAACACGATTGCAATCTGCGACGGCATAGCGATGGGGCACGAGGGCATGAAGTACTCGCTGCCGAGCAGGGAAGTAATTGCAGATTCCATAGAGCTAATGATTCAGGCGCACCGCATGGATGCCATGGTCATGATACCATCATGCGACAAAATAGTGCCGGGGCATTTAATGGCTGCCGCACGTTTAGATTTGCCTGCCGTCGTCGTTACGGGAGGCGCAATGTGCCCGGGCTTCATTGGAGACGAATACGCGGACTTAATCTCTGTTTTCGAAGGCGTGGGGGCGTATAAGACTGGAAAAATCTCGAAGGAAGAACTCAGGAATCTTGAAGAACTCGCATGCGCTGGCGCAGGCTCCTGCGCAGGTCTGTTTACCGCAAATACGATGGCATGCGTGACCGAAGCCCTGGGAATGTCGCTTCCAGAATGCGCAACCTGCCATGCTGTGGATGCAAAGAAGCTTAGAATCGCAAAGAAGTCAGGAATGCAGATAGTGGAACTGCTAAGGAAGAAAATAACCGCGGGCGGGATACTTACAAAAAAAGCGTTCGAAAATGCAATAGTGGTGGACATGGCTATAGGAGGCTCCACGAATACTGCGCTGCACCTGCCTGCGATTGCGAGCGAAGCAGGGATAAAACTTGATTTAAAAACTTTCGACGAGCTGAGCAGAGTTACCCCCAACATTGTAAGTCTCAGACCGGGGGGTAACTACTTCATGCTTGACTTGGACAGAGCAGGAGGAATACCGGCAGTAATGCACAGATTAAAAGAAAAGCTGAACCTAGGCTGCCTGACAGTAACCGGAAAAAGCATGGGTGACGATCTGAAAAAAATCAGAATAATCAATCCAGGGAAAAATAGAGAAGTTATAAGAACGCTGGACAATCCGTACAGCAGGGAGGGGGGCATTGCAGTGCTCTACGGCTCTCTCGCTTCAAAAGGTGCTGTAGTGAAGCAGAGCGCAGTAGCTCCGAAAATGCTGGTGCATAAGGGGAAAGCGAAGGTATTCGAAAGCGAGGAAAAAGCGAACAAAGCAATTATGGAGAAGAAAATAAAGAGGGGCGACGTTGTAATAATCCGCTACGAGGGTCCGAAGGGAGGACCCGGAATGCGAGAGATGCTGGAAGCTACGTCCGCATTAGCAGGAATGGGGCTGCTGGATTCTGTCGCACTGGTAACGGACGGAAGATTTTCAGGCGGAACGAGAGGTCTCTGCATAGGTCACGTTTCTCCGGAGGCGGCAGAAGGGGGTCCAATTGCTCTGGTTGAGGACGGCGATATAATTGAGATAGACGTGCCCAACAGGAAAATAGAGCTCGCAGTTCCAAAAGTTGAACTGAATAAGAGAAAATTTAAGGCTCCGAAACCTAAGATTAATGCAGGCTACTTATCGAGGTATTTGAAATCGGTCAGCTCGGCAAACGAAGGCGCTATTCTTCCATCTCATACATCTCGGTACCATACAGGTCGGTGATGTACTTTCTCTCTTCCTCTGACTTTTTTTTCTTATCTTCCTCGACTACCAGGATATCGCCGTGCCTGCGTTTGGCTCTTTCAGTTATCTTGTACTTAGAAGCGCTGAACTTGTCAACCTTAGTTCCGCAGCGCCTGCACACGAGAACTGTCTTGCTTCCGGTGTTCTTGGGAATCATGAAGCTTTTGCATGAGGGACAAAACTCCAAGAAATTTCCCCCCAAATTTTTAACGCAAATAGCTTTTAACTATAACATCTGTCAGAATTTGTATAAGTAGAAGCTGGCCTTCTTGTAGTTTATAATTTTGCCCCTGGTTTTAACAAAATCTGAAGAAAGCGAGCGAATTATCAAATCAGCTCCAACTCTTCTGGCAATGCTCTCCAGATAAGGATAAAGCTCCGGAGGGGGTCTTATCGAGTATATAAGCTCTGCATTTTCGTATATGCTAACATCCGGTCTAGTGATGTCGTCTATAATAACGCCTCTACCAGCTACGTCTGTAGCGATTACCCGCGCATTTCTCAGCTTCTTTTTCAGCTCCCGCAGCACAGAAAATTCCCTACCCACGCCTACCTCGACTATTTTTCTTGCATTCGAATAATTCTTGACGATGTACTCAGCAAAGTCTTTATAATCCTGCAGCATTCAATCACCTTTTATGATAGAGATAATTCAATTCGGAGATATCGATGTGCATCTGCTGCAGAATATATGCAAGGAAGTTGAAATTGTTTTTGGTGAATGCGTTACTTCTGGCAAAAAACTGCAAGTACTCAGAGAGTACTTTGATGAGAAAAGAAGGCAGTATGAATCCAGGCACTTCCTCGAAGTATTGGCAAGGCATGCGAAAAATTCTGGCGCAGAAAAAATTCTGGGAATCACAGACGAGGATTTGTTTACCCCCGGCTTGAACTTCATATTCGGTCAGGCGTACATGAGCGGTAGAATCTGCATCATATCCACGCACAGGTTGAATCCTGGGTTTTATGGGGTGAGGGAAAACGAAGCTCTGCTGCTCGAGAGGTGCGCGAAAGAGGCCCTTCACGAGCTCGGGCACTGCTTTGGCTTGGAGCACTGCAGCGACAGAAGATGCATCATGGTATTTTCAAACAGCATTACGGATGTGGATAAAAAAACAAAGAAATTTTGCGAAAAGTGCAGAATATGATAATTAGGAAATTCAGACCAAGCGACCTGAGCAGGGTTTACGAGATAGAGTGCAGGTCTTTCAAGGACCCGTATCCTGCTCTATTCTTAATGAATCTTTACGAGACTTATCCCGCAACTTTTCTTGTTGCAGAAGAAAATGGAGCAGTCGTGGGCTACGTTATATCCAGAATGGTTAACGTGAGCGGGCATGTTCTGGCGATAGCGGTTGAGCCAGGGCGCAGGTACAGGGGAATTGGAAGAGTTTTAATGAATGCTGTAACCGAGAGGCTGAGAGAATTTGGAATGAAGGATATTTATTTGGAGGTGAGGATTTCAAATACCGCTGCGGTAAAATTCTACAAAAAGCTTGGCTTCGAGGAGAGAGGAATCATACGCTCGTACTACTCGGACGGCGAAGATGCGGTAATATTGAAAAAAATATTTTTCTAGCGCTTGCGCTGGCGTATGATTTCGCTCTTGCATCTCTTTGCTAATTCGCCCAGCCTATTTGCAACGCTCCTCGGAATTATCTCGTTGTTTTCTGCGAGCACGTTGGATATTCCGGAAGCAAGAACGAATATTGCGTACTTGTGTTCGGCTTTTGTCCTGTGTATGTGGTGCGGCGAAATGCCGAGGTTGGTGTACTCCTCGAAGAACGACTTCGAAACGCCGTTGTCTATCAGGAACTTCATCAGGTATATGAGAAGCTGATGCAGGTGTATCAGCTCGTCCTTGTACATTTGCCAACCCCCTCTAGCTTAAATCGCTTGGAGTAAGCAGCCTGAGCTCGGCAGGTTTTTTTATTATGTTTCCCACCTTTGCGCCCACCAGGTACTCAACTTCTTTTTCGCTGGCGATTTCTACAAGCCTCTGCGTTACTACACCGTCGAATATTACTGCGGAAACCTTTTCCTTCGAATTCTGCAGCGCAATCGCTAAATCTCTGACTGCAACTTCCTTGATGACGTTCGCATCCTGATCCAACAAGTAAGCTTTCAGCGTTCCAGACAGGTCATTAAAAAATTTTTTGAACTTCTCTACCCTTCCGTCCTTCTTCCTGACTTGAGGAGCCTCGACCTGCGGCTTAAACTCTTTTGCTTCTGGTTTGCTCGGTGCGCCGCCGTGAACCTGCTCCGCAGGTATCTTATTTCTCAAGGCTTTGAATATCTCCTTCTTGGTAAGCTCCTCTACTTCCTTACCTTCCGGCGCTCTTGCGATGAAGTCTACCTCTGCAACCTGAAGCAGCTCTCTGACTATCAGCTCTCCGCCTCTGTCGCCGTCTGTGAATACGGTCACAGTCTTCTTTTTACTCAGGTCTACTATCGTCTGGGGTATGCTCGTTCCCTCTACCGCTATCGCATTTTTTATTCCATTTCTCAGCAGGCTGAGAACGTCTGCCCTGCCCTCGACCACGATTATTGCGTCAGACTCGTCGATGTTTGGACCTGCCGGGAGATTTTCCCTGCCGTAGTTGACGATTTCTCCAACTCTAACTGACTGCGCAACTTCCTCTGTAATCTCCAGGGTGTCAGGGGTTATCTCCTCGACCATTGTGCCAAGAATATTCTTCGCCCTGTCTATAACTTTCCTCCTCTTGGAAACTCTTACGTCCTCGATGCCTTCAACCACTATAGCCGCCTCGCATGGTCCAACTCTGTCTATTGTCTCAAGCGCGGCTGCCAGAATTGCGGTCTCCACCTTGTCCAAGCTGGAGGGCATGTTAATCGTTCCCTTCGACTTCCCCCCCTTTGACTCGATGTTAACCTCTATCCTTCCGATTCTACCGGTCTTCTGCAGCTCCCTCAAGTCCAGGTCATTTCCCAGCAAACCTTCGGTCTGTCCAAATATGGCTCCGACAACGTCGGACTTGTCAATCACACCGCTGGTCTCAATTCTTGCATGTACTACATATTTAGTAGTACCCAAATCAACTTTACTCATTTGAGTTGCCTCCTCTAATTCAATTTGCTGCAATTAATCCTCACCTTCCCAATCTCCAGCGAAAGGTGCCACAACTAGACTGCACTTCGCTGGATTTCAATTAGATGTGAGAATGATATTGCAATCTGCAATTCTATCCAAACAACTATTTAATCTTAACGTATCCCGCCGGCCAAATCAAGTAGCGCTGCGCGCGGGTCTTTGGCTTTGACCACTCCAGAAGCCAGTAAAACGCCTTCTGCGCCCAGTTCGATTGCAGCCCGAACGTCTTCGCCGGTAGTAATTCCAGCGCCGCACAGAACTGCGATGTCCTTGTAAATTTTTTTTACCACCTCAACTGACTCCGAGACTATTTTTGGGTCTGCCTTTGAAACCGCTATTCCGCTGCCTATGAGTGCAGGGGGCTCTACCGCTATAGAATAAGGTCTCAGCTTTGCCAGAGCTGTACTTGCATCTGTATCTTTCGCGCAAACTATTGTAATTAAACCAAGCTGCTTTGCCTGCTGTACGGCTGCATCTACATCAGCTATATCCATCGGATGCTCGGAATGATTCAGTAGAGTTCCAACTGCACCTGCTGCCTTTACCGCTTCGAGAACCACGTAACCTGTTCTGCTTCCTGCTTCAAGAGCATCCGCATGCTGCGCCAGGCAGGATATTTTCACCTGCCTCGCTATCCACGCAAGGTCAACCTGCTGGGGCGCAATAGCGATGCTTACGCCTGTTTCTTCAGCTACGCTTTCGCAAATCCTTGCGAGGGCAAGACCTTTTTCACCCATGGATTCTCTGTAAGACTTCACGTTCAGGACTATTACTGGCAGTTTGAGCGCCAACTACTCCACCTTCTCAAACCTGCTCTTAAGTTTCTCCATGACCTTCGGCAGCGTCGTGTACTCCATGTCTTCGAGGGGTAGCCGATGCGGCTCGAAGGGTCCATGCCTGCGCATGTACTCTGCGATTTCCTGCGCCTTTCTCCTCGTCTCGTCGTAGGCAGGGTCGTCGAATAAATCCACAGGTCCAATTAATCTACCATTGCTGAGCTGAAAACCTGCTGCCACGCATCTCGGCGGACCGTCAAATCTTGTGCATCTCGCATCTCTAAAAGAAACTGGCATCAGCGGACCGTTATGCGAGCCGCGCATCCAGCCGCTCACTAAATACGGAAGTGCAAACGGCTCCAGAACTTCGCCTAAGGCAGGGAGACCTGACTGAGCTCTCACTATTGCGACAGGGTCGTCCTTGCCGACGTATTCTCCTGCTATTTGATAAAGCTTTTCTGTGCTGACTACTGCAACCGGCTCGTTTGAAGGCAGCTTCTGCCCTTCTTTCGGAAAAACTCTCTTTATAACGTACCTAGACTTTGCACCAATCAGAGCAAGCATGTCATAAGTTTCCTCAGGAGCGTTCATGAAAACTCGCCTGTGCTCCATTATGTCCCATACCTCAAACCTGAAGCCTGAATGCAAACTCGGGTCGATTACTAACCCGGCTGTGTTGAAAGGGTCTGCGAAGATTCTGTACATCGGCAAATTAAAAGCTCCGGGCTCTGTCTTGTCCATCATGAACGCTACGAGCGGCTCTGCCTTTCTTTCAGTAAATTCTAATTCAGCTATCCCGGGCCCCATGCCCCGAATGTTTCCGGAAAATGCATCGCTGAGCAGGTCCTGCCCCGCTCCGTAGAGCTTCAGCTCCTTTGCGACTTCTGTGGCTGCTTTGAAGGTATCCCATGCGAGCGAGTGTATCTCGCTGCTGTTCTCACCCTTGGAGTGGCTCATCAAAAGCTGAAGGTCGTCTCCGGCTGCGAGTACATGGAAATCGATGAGCAGCTTTTGTTTTTTTGCATTCTCCAGTTTTTTTCTTGCTGTCTCAAGAAGTGCCGGATGAACCGAGGAATGACCCGGATATCCGCCCACGTCTGCCTTTATTAAAGATACAGTTGCCTTCATTTTTTACCCCCGAAATATATTTTTGTACCTGAAGCATTTCTCCAGTACTTTCCAAACTCGATAGTTTTCTCCATCTCTTTATCTCTGAACGTCGGACCTTCCTTGCACACTCTAAAGCCTGTCTCGTCCATGACGCAGTGGCCGCATATTCCTACTCCGCATTTTATGTAGCGGTGCAGGGAAACCTGGGTCGGAATGTCCTTCTCCTTTGTCTGCTGAAGCACTTTGAGCATCATTATCTCAGGTCCGCAGG
>JACRDW010000037.1 GCA_016212785.1 Methanobacteriota archaeon
AAACGCCGCTCGCAGACTTATATCCCATAATTTCGGAAACATCTAACACCCGAGTAAACGTTGACCCGGCTCTTACCTTTCCAAGCCCCACGTCCCATGCGGTGCTGAGTGTTGCATTCGGATGCACTATCACGAGCGTGATAGTTTTAGAAAGAGAATATGCATTGGTACCTGAAACCGTCAGAGTTCCAGTATAGTTCCCCTCGCTCATATTATAGGGAACGGTAAAAGTGATGGGAATATTTACTGACTCATGCTCATAAAGCGTTGCAGACGTGTTTCCCAGAGAAACAGTAACTCCGCTTACACCGAGAGATGTAGTAAGGCCTGATACTGACGCGGTTGTATTTTCTGGATTGTACAGCAATATGGTGTCTCTTGCGCTGAAAGACGCAACGCTTCCCCTCGGCTTGTCAAAGAATATGATAACGGTTGTATTCTGGAAATCAATAAAAGCTGCTGCATGCACGATGGGCAAGGCTGTAAATACTGCGACTGCCAATACAATCAAACTACCTCTCACTTTCGCTCACCCGTATAAGTTCGTTTCCCAGGTAATGGTCGTAGGCATCGCTGTCCCATGCTATCAGGCGGTCCATCAAGAAAAGGGATATGATTATCAGCAGCGCTATTATTATAATGAAATACAGCCCCAGTTTATAGGTCAGGGAAAGCGCTGTCCTGGCGACTTCTGAAATTCTCTTCACAGTTTCTCGGATTTTTTCTGTTTCGTGATGAAGCTTGTAGTAATCCGAGGCCTGCTCAAAATGCGATATAGACTTCTCGCACAGGATGTATGCACTGATTCTGGACGGAATGCTGAGCGATTTGTTCAGCGCAGCTGCATATTCAGATTCTGCAGTTAAAAACAAAGCGTCAGCCGCCTGCATATCCTTTTTGTATTTCTCCTCCAAGTTGTTCCACTTTATTCTGACGTTTGCAGACTGGATATTCTCGCCGGCAGCCTCGTATGCCAGGGTAGCATATCTGTAGTAGGAAATTTTTTCCCTGGTTTTAATCACGCTTTCAGCTTCCCGCGCATTTGTTTCTGCCTGGGTAATCAAAAAATCGTTTATAGCTTGAGTTGCGGATTCTGTTATGTCTTCAGCCGCTGCTCCGGAAACGAGACTTTTTTTTAATCCTGTTTTTGCAGTTTCCTTCAGCTTGTAGGAGATGTTCAGAGCTTTCAGCTTCTCTTCTATGTCGCCGGATTTGGATAAGTTATAAGCGGCGTCAAAATCAAAAATAAATTTTTTTACTGCTTCTGCAAAGTTTACCGTTTCCTTGCTGCACGCACCTCTTTCGCCGCCGTACAGCATCAGCAGCACGCTCTGCTTCACGTCATTTAGCTCTGAATATTCGTTGAAAGCCGGTGACTGGTATACCCTGATTTCCTTGGCAAGCACGCTGCAATTTTGAGCACCTGCCGCAGGCAGAATCGCCAGGGCAAGCACGACTGAAAACAGAACTTTGAGACCCATGTTTTTTACCAATGCCACCATAAAATATATGTACTTTTGTGTCGTTCTGTTATTTATGCCGTATACGTTTATAGGAGTAGGACAGTGCGGAGGAGGCATCGTAGATGCTGCCTTCTATGACAAAAGCATGTTCAGGGTAGCCGTCCCCATCGCAATCAACTCTGCCACGCTTGACTTGCAGACCATGAAGAACATAAAAAGGGAATACTGGGTTGGAATGTCCAGAGACCGAGGATTCATCGACGGCGCAATGCAGGGCTTTGAGCACTTCGTTGTTGGCGGATACGGCAAGAACAGAGGGAAAGCGGAGCAAGATACGAAGGAGCATGAGGACGTAATTAGAGACATGATAATAGAGAGGGCGAGAGTGAAAGGAGCAGAAGGAGAGGGCATCGGCATTGCAGTCGCTTTTATAGTTTATGGGCTCGGCGGCGGCACAGGGAGCGGCGCAGGTCCGGTGATAGCAAAAGTTTTGAAGGAAATGAAGATTCCTGTCGTTGCTGTCGTTGTGCTGCCTGCGAGCCACGAAGGCGGCCTAACAGCTAAGAATGCGGTGGAGAGCCTGAACAGGCTGACCGAACACGCAGATTCCATAATTCTGGTGGACAACCAGAAGCTCGCCTATGCGGAGAGCACAGAAGCGCTGTTTCAGAGGTATAACGAGTACGTTGCGAGGAGCCTTCGAGACATCGTGGTAGGTACTGCCCTGGAAAGCGTCAATCCTGCTGACTTCGAGGGCTATGCGCCTGTGATAGACCTGAAGGACATGATAACCGCAACTTCATTCAGGCGGGGCGATAAGCAGCGCCCGGGCTTTGCCTGCCTTGGAAGGGCAAGCGAAAAGGCAAGAGATTTACTCCACTACATCTTTCCGGTCAGAGGATACAAGGAGATAGACATAATCAGCCTGCTCTATCGAGCCTTTATGAAGCTTTCGCTTGAAGATGTCAGAGTTGAGGATGCTGAGAAAAATCTTGTGCTGCTCAGACTTCCGCCTGCGTATCTGACCAAGGCAGGAAAGATAAACACGAGCATGGCAAAGAGAGTAATGGAGGAGCGCACCAGACTCGGGGAAACTCACTTCGGAGTCGCGCTCACCAAGAAGAACCTCGCAACCGCGGTGGTGCTTCTAACGTATCGTCCAAACCAGCTTTCGAGGCTCCGCACCCTAAGTCAGCTTGCGGGTCAGTACGAGGACGTATCACTGCGGGTGCTCGAGGAGTATGAGAAGGACTTCGTTACTCATTAGGTGCAGGGCATGAACGAGTACAAATTAACTGCAATTGCTATATGGATTATTCTGGGCCTGGGATTTGTATTTCTCATAAATTTCGGGGTTGCCCAGGTAACTTACTTTGGAATATCCATAATCCTGCTCTCGCTGGTCGGAAGCGTTGTATATACGTGGTGGAAAACGCAGAGCGATAAAACCGTAGATAAGCTGAAAGCGGAAATACTCCTGAAAATTAAGAAAGATTATGCCGACGGCCAGAAGCTCATCGCCGAAGCCGGAGAAATGGTGAACGTGGACAACGTCAGACGCGATTTAGAATCGCTGCGCAGCAATTTAATAAATCTGAAATTCTATGATGCTGATTTCAACACGACTGAAGAGGCAAAGAAATATACTCTGACCGTAATCGAGCAGGAAAACAGAAGGGTTGAGCAGAGGTTGCGAAGTTTGGAAGCTCTTGCTGCGATAGAAGTAAAACCAAAGCTGGATGAATATATTCAGGAGCTCAGAGTGAAGCTGGATAAATTGAGAAAAGCGGGATATAAAATTGGGGAAGAAGTTGAGAATTTCGAAACCATCGAAGCTCAGGAGAGCAAGACCCTGAGAGAAATGCTGGAAAAGAAGAAAAAATTGACAGAGAAGTTTGTTTCAATCCTGAATAAATGCGCTGCAGAGGCGGGCGAAATTCTGACAACGAGCCAGAGATACGGCGTAATTAAAATCGTGGAGCATGCGCTTCTAAAAATTAAAACAGAAGATTTCGACGGCTGTGTTATTCTTCTCGTGGATGCGAGGAGCAGGCTGAAAGACTTTCTGAAGGACTTCTTCGCCATAGAAAAAAACGAGTTTTCTGCATCTGTTGAAGGTATATACAAACTGCTGGACGGCGAGCAGGTAGAGCCTGAAAAAATGAGGGAAATCGAAGAGCTCAGAAGCTGGGTTTTATATATAAGCGACCCAGGAACCATAGGAGAACTCCAGGACCTAAAGGTTCAATTCAAGAACGCTGTAGCAAGCACGATTGCAGAGCTGCACGAAAAACTCCGCTCTCTAGAAGAGGAGATAAAAGCTTATGCGCCGAGCAGGGAAATCTGGACTTCTGACGAACTCGCCGAGCCTCTCGTGAGGAGAGTAAGCGCAGAGGACGAGCTGAGGGTGTTTACCAGGTACGCAACCAACGCTCTCGAGCACATAGGCAAGCAGCTCGCCAAGGATTCTGCGTTCATAAAAATACTCAAAAACTATGACAAGGTGGAGCAGATAATCTCCAAGAAGCTGGAAGGCGAAGGAAAATTATCTGCCACTGCTCTCAACGTAAAATATCCTGAGAAATTTTTGATGCTGTACAGCAAAAAGCATCCAGATACCGAATATACGGAGAGCACTGCCACGCTCAGGGTGAAGGCAAGGGTATGAACGGAAGAACGAAGTGGGGCATAATCGCGGCAGGAGAAGGTGCGAACAGGATTTCCTTTCAGTACTACTCGCAGTTCAGGAATCCGGCAATCGAGGATAGAGTGCTCCTGCTCAATACCACGACTGCTGACGTTAAACTCGATAAAACCTTCGAATACATAATTTCGAAAGATGCAGGTTTGCAGCAGGTTTACGAGGAAGTAAAGCGCAGCAGGATATGCATTTTTGGAAAATCTCCTTCGGGCGCAGGGAACAACTGGAAGCTTGGAGAAAACGAGGCCAGAGAGGACTTCGACTCCATAGTAAAGTACATAACCGGCTTGAAACTGGCTGAGCGGGACGTAATTCTTGGAATCGCTACGCTCGGAGGCGGCACCGGCAACGGCTCCCTTCCATACATCATACACAGGCTGAAGCGCGGAGAAGACCTCGCATACAGGAGAGAAATCAGCTATCTCGCCCTGGGAATAGTCCCCTATGATTTTGAGGCGCCTCAGAGATACTTCAACACGATATGCGGTCTAACGAGACTGCTCAAGTACGGCGAGGACGGGAGGCAAAACGCTGATATGCTGCTCCTCGTGGACAACAGCCAGGTGGAGAGAATGCTGAAGGTGGGCATTTCTGCGAGGGAGGAGAGGTACTACCAGATAAACCAGGAGATAATAAAAGCAGTCAACATGCTCATCGCCCCAAGCAGCCTCGGAGCAAAATCCACGATAGACGTTGCTGACTACTATCAGCTGCCGAGCAACATCGGCGTATATCATTTTACACCGTGCATGAGCCTCGGCAATGACCCTGAAATTTTTGAAATAGAGACTGCGCTTGAGATGGCAGCGAGCAATCCGATGGCTCCGCTTGACTTAAAAACTGCAACAATGGCATACATAGTAGCTGTCGTTCCGCAGAAGTACGTCGACAGCGGCAAATTTTCCCAGGAAGACCTCGAAGCAAAAGCGCACGAGTGGGCTGTCAAAAACATCGCAGGGGAGTGGGGGGGCATACTGAGATATGCAAGTTTAGTTTCTTCGAAGGAGCAGGAAACTCTTGACGTGATGATACTGCTCGGAGGCTTCAGCTTCGACAAAATCCTCGCAAAGAGCCTGCAGAAGTACTACGACTTCATAGACATTCTCAGAGTAGATAAAGGCGAGGTCGAGCTGAAGGACGAGAGCGACCCGAGAATCAGGGTAAGAATAAGTATGAAGGACATCGAAACGATTGAAACGAGACTCAAAGAGTACATCGCACTCACGCAGGAAAAAATAGGAAAAGTGCAGGAAGTAAAAACAGACCTCTTGGAAAAGCTGGAGGAGTGGGGATTTGGGAAGAGGAGGAAATAACTAATCACACCCGCCGCATGAAGACCCGCAGCCGTCTGAAGCAGCATTGGGGTTGTTTATCACAAAGCCAGAACCGTATTCTGTTTCTATATAATCGATTTCTGCCCCGCTCAGGAGAGCGTCCATATTTTCGTCCAGGAATATCTTCACGCCGTTACTCTCGGTTACCTTATCTTCGTCCGCTGCTTTCTCTTCCAGGGCTAATCCATACTGCGGTCCGCTGCATCCGAATCCTGCCGTGAATATCCTCAGCCCGCAGCCTTTCCTGTTCTCCTTCTTCAGGATATTCTGCAGCTCTATTGCAGCTTTTTCCGTAATGCTTACCAAGCTATCACCTCTGAACCCCTTCCTACTTTTTATCGTCAAAAATGATTTTAGAAATTTTCTCATCGCAGCTTGTGCTCCTTCATTATGCATCTGTTCATTACAACAAGCAATCCATGCTTCTTTGCCTCTTCCGCAGCTTCCTCGTCTGCTGTACCCTCCTGCATCCAGACTGCCTTTGCTTTTTTTGCTATCGCTTCCTTAACTATTTGCAGAACTTCATTCGGAGGTCTGAAGACGTTCACAACGTCTATGCTTTCTTGCACCTCGCTCAAGCTCTTGCAGCACTTCTCGCCGAGAATTTCCTCCGCCGTCGGATTCACAGGTATTATTTTATAGCCCTGCTCCTGCATGTACTTCGGCACATAGTGCGAGGGCTTGGCAGGGTCTTTGGAGAGCCCGAACACTGCGATTTTTTTCATTTTCAGTATTTCGCCTATCTCGCCCATGCTTTCATTTTCCATAAATCTATATATAAAAGCATAGATACCAAAAAGCATGCGAAGCGTAGAGGTGTTTAAAACCAGCGGCAGGAACCCGATGCGCTCCTGGTACAAAATCAAAAACCCGCTCAGGGTTGCGCTGAATTTTATAGTAATTTATACCTGCCGATTTCTCCCCTCGCTTGCGCTGAAAAATTTTCTATACAGGCTGCTCGGGATGAAAGTAGGTAAAGACGTTTCGGTAGGTTTGATGGCAATGTTCGACATTTTTTTTCCGGAGCTCATCGAAATCGGAGACAACGCTGTAATAGGCTATAACGCCACGATACTTGCGCACGAATATCTCGTGAGCGAATGGAGAAAGGGAAGAGTTAAAATCGGCGCCAATGTAATGATAGGCTCGAACACCACGATACTGCCCGGCGTTGCTATAGGCGACGGGGCAGTGATTTCTGCATGCTCGCTGGTAAATAAAGACGTAGAGGCAGGCGCTTTCATGGGCGGCGTGCCTGCAAGAAAGCTAAAGAGCGACGGAGCATGAAAATTTTATTTGCAGCAATGCTTACAAACCTTGCAGGCGCTGCCTTCGGATTTCTCTACTACAAGACGATGTTCGCGTCGCTGTCTCTCAAATACTGGATATTCATCCCCGACTCGCCTCTATCCACCTTAATTTTTTCTATTTCAATACTGCTCATACTGATTGGAAAGAAAAACAACCTCCTGAGCTTTGCAGCCTGCGTCTATGTGATGAAGTACGGCTTCTGGACAGTGTTCGTGATTCTGTTTTACTCCGGCTATTTCCTCGCCCCGCAAAACGCTCCCTTCTACTGGCTGATGTTCGTGCTGCACCTCGGCATGATTATCGAACCTGTTTTCATCCTGCGCACGATAGAGCCCAGGAGAGGGCATCTGCTTTTCCTGCTCTTCTGGTTTTTGCTCAACGACTACGTGGACTACTGGCTTGGCATAACCCCACTTTCCATGTTTTCCTTCTCTCGTATAGAAGTAGTAAGAAACGTTTCGATTGCGTCGAGCATCGTTTTCAGCTTTGCAGTATATCTCGCTCCAAAACAGAAATCAATAAATATAAAGTAAACATAGGAGTAAGCATGGTAGAGAAAATCATGGTGTGCGAGGAGTGCAGCAAGATGTTCAGAATTAAGTATGACCCATCCTTAGAGGTTAAGTGTCCGAGCTGCGACAGCAACAAAGTTACGAGCATTTATAAACAGTACAACGTAAGGGAGAGGCTGTGATTTCTTTTTGGTGATGCGATGCAATTTTCCAGACCGAGGGGTACGAGGGATTTCCTTCCAGAGGAGATGGCAAGGCGGCGCTATGTCGAGAAAGTGATGCGGGAGACCTTCGAGAGCTACGGCTACAGGGAAATCCAGACGCCGGTATTTGAGAGCCTGGAGCTGATTGCTGCAAAATCAGGAGAGGATATAGTAAAGCACCTGTACAGCTTTAAGGATAAATCCGGGCGCAGCCTTGCGCTGAGACCCGAGTTAACGCTGCCCGTCATGCGCCTTTATATAAACGAGCTGCAGCGCAAGCCAAAGCCGATAAAGCTCTACTATTTTGAAAACTGCTTCCGCTACGAGGAGCCGCAGGCCGGGCGCTACAGGGAATTCTGGCAGGCAGGCATAGAGCTAATAGGAACAAGCTATCCCGAGGGCGAAGCAGAGGTTATTGCCATTGCTGTGGAAGTTCTGGAAAAGCTCGGTCTGAAAGACTTCGAGCTGCACATCGGCAGCATAGGAATTCTGAGAAAAATTCTGAGAGAAAGCGGAGTTAAAGAAAAAGAGCAGGGAAAAATACTCCACCTCATAGACAAAGGCGAAAGAGAAAAGCTTGAAAATCTTTTAAAGAAGCTTAAAATATCTGGAGAGAACAAGAGAATTCTGCTGGGCATTCTCAATTTATCTGGAGAGAAAAAAGAGGTTGTCTCGAAAGCAAGGGAACTGCTTAAAGGCAGAGCTGCGCTGGAAGAAATTGAAAAATTTGAGAGCATTCTGAGATTTCTGGATTTAAAAGTTCAGAAATATTCGCTGAATCTCGGCATAGCGAGAGGTCTGGACTACTACTCCGGAACGGTTTTCGAGATATATGCAAACAGGCTGGGTGCCCAGAAGCAAATTTGCGGCGGCGGTGCTTATTCGCTTGCCGGAATGCTCGGAGGAGAGGAAACACCGACCTGCGGCTTTGCATTCGGATTCGACAGGGTGATGCTTGCGCTGGAAGCTGAGAAAGAGATGAACATCGACAGCAAAACCCATGTATTAGTTGTGCCCGTGAGCGAAAGCCTGCTCGGCGATGCTGTGAAGATTTCCTCAATCATAAGGAAAAGCGCTTCCTGCGAGTTAGATTTAATGAGGCGCAAGCTGGGCAGAGCCCTCGCATACGCAAACAGCGAGGGCATTCCTTTCGTGGTTATAGTCGGAGACGAGGAGCTCGCAAAAGGCTGCGTAACGCTCAGAGACATGAAAACCGGAGAGCAAAAAGAAATAAAGCTGAGCGAGTTAGAGAGGATAGGAGAGAAATTATGAATGAAATTTTAGATAAAGCAAACTTTAGAATCAGCATTGGCGGCGAGAATCTCGCAATCGCAGTTGCACAGGATTACAAAACGAATGAAATTCTCATGGTTGCATTTATGAACAGGGAAGCCCTGAAAAAAACACTTGAAACAAAAAAAATGCACTACTTCAGCACTTCGAGGAAAAAACTCTGGCTGAAGGGCGAGACCTCCACGCACTACCAGATAGTTAAGGAAGTTTTCATCGACTGCGACGGCGATGCGCTTTTGTTTAAGGTAGAGCAGAGCGATGCCGCCTGCCACGAGGGCTACTACTCCTGCTTCTTCAGAAAACTTGAAGGTAGCGACTTGAAAATTGCGGGGAAGAAAATCTTCGAGCCGAATCTCAGCACTTCGCAGCCAAGCGTTTCGCGCAAGACTAACCGAATGGCTGCTAGCGCCGAGACCCATGGTCGCACTTGCCAAAGGCAAGTGAAGCAATATGGTCAAGACCGAGTGAGTGAGGAGCGGAGCAACGAGCGAACGAGGGATTGAAAATGATATTAATTCCGGATACGAGCGTAATAATAGACGGAAGAATCACAAAGCTGGTCAGGAAAAAGCAGTACCAGAACAGCAGGGTGATTGTACCCGAAGCAGTTGTGGCTGAAATAGAGAACCAGGCAAATAGAGGCAAGGAGAGCGGATTCAGAGGCTTGGAAGAACTCAATATGCTGAGAAAGCTCAGCGACAAGGGTTTAATGAAATTGGAGTACATCGGCAAGAGACCGAGAAGGTTCGAATTCAAGGATAATGACGCGATTATAAGGAACGCCGCGAGCGAAGCGAGCGGCATTCTCATTACAAGCGATAAAATTCAGTCGAAGGTTGCGAGGAGCAAGGGCATAGAAGTGCTCTATCTGGAGCCAAAGAAAATAAAGCGGAAGCTGAGCATCTTAAAATTTTTTGACGATGCGACGATGAGCGTGCACCTTCGAGACAAAGTCGTGCCCATGGCTAAGAGAGGGAAGCCGGGAGAAATAAAGCTCGTGAGACTTTCGGATAAAGCCTGCACCGAGAAAGAGCTAGTAGAAATTGCAAGGGAGATAATAGAATACGCAAAAGTCGATAGAGACAGCTTTATAGAAATCGAGAGGGAGGGAGCCACGGTCGTGCAGGTCAGGCAGCTGAGAATCGCAATCGCGAGGCCGCCCTTCAGCGACGGCTACGAGATAACCGCGGTAAGGCCTATCGCAGAAGTAGGACTTGAAGATTACAGGCTTTCTGAAAAACTCATGAGCAGACTCAGAGAAAGGGCTGAGGGAATAATTGTCGCAGGGCCGCCGGGAGCAGGAAAATCTACGTTTTCGCAGGCTCTTGCAGAATTTTACAAGGAGCAGGGGAAAATCGTAAAGACGATGGAATCGCCCAGAGACTTGATGGTCAGCGAGGAAATAACGCAGTACGCTCCGCTGGAAGGAGACATGGAAAAGACTGCTGACATCCTGCTTCTGGTGAGACCTGACTACACGATTTACGACGAGATGAGAAAGACAAAAGATTTCCAGCTATTCGCAGACATGCGCCTGGCA
>JACRDW010000045.1 GCA_016212785.1 Methanobacteriota archaeon
GAAAGTGCTTCGTAGTGCGTTATGTCAAGCCTTGCTTTCTCAAGGGTCTTCTCTGCACCAGCCTGCCACACATGCTCGCCAAGAATGTCCCTCGCAGCGCCGTTGATTATGTGCGTTGCAGTATGGTGCTGCGCTAGCTGCTTGCGCCGTTCCCAGTCGATTTTGCAGGAAACTACCTCGCCTTCCTCGAAGGTCGGATTTTCAACACGGTGCAAGACGACGTTTCCCTGCTTGAAAACATCCACCACTCTGCACCCGTTTATGTATCCTCTATCAGAAGTCTGCCCTCCGCTCGTCGGATAGAAAGCGGTCTTGTCCAAAACAACGTACTCGTTTTCAAAGATCCTCAAAACTCTTGCAGGGAATTCGAGCAGCTTGTAATCCGCATAGTAAAGAATTTCAGTCTTATCAATGCCGCTCAAATCAAATTCTTTGAACCTCTCGATTTCCTTTCCTGCTCTTTCATGCCTCTCTGCAACCCTTGTGTAAAAGTCTACCGGAATTTCAATCTTCAGACCTTCCTTTTTGAGCATCTCAGGACTTATGCCGTTTGAGTCGTAAAGCTCGATGAGCTTGTCAAGGAAAAGTTCTTTCCCTCTCAAGCCTGCGACGATTCTTCTGGACTTTTCCTTCGTTTCCCTGTACTTGTGCTGCTCCACTTCCAGAATTTCGTTCACCTCATCCAAATGTTCCATCAGCTCGGGATACTGCGGCTTTAGATATCTTGCATGCCACTCACACACCTCGGGCAGCGAGATGTCCCACCCATATCTTGAAATGAAGTCAAGGCTGCGCCTCACCAGAACGCGAAGATTGTAACCTCCACCGACGTTCGAGGGAAGTGCGCCGTCTGATAGAGCTACGAGAAGCGACCTCGTATGGTCGCCAATAGAATATATTCCTGCGAGCGGAAGAATGTGGTTTTTGAGTTCTTCCATATCTATCCCGATTTTCGCAGCGATATCTGCCCAGGTTTTATCCAGCTCTCTTTCGCTTATGTTCAGCAATCCCGAGTAGGGTAAAAATTTGTGCAGCAGCTCCTGGTCAGGCTTAATGTTACATGCTTTGTAAAGCTTTTTCGCAACGGTCGGAAAGACTGCCTCGTAACTCGTACCGGTTGCGAGGGTAAACCATGCAGGGCGTTCCTGACCCATTCCCATGTCGAGCACTTTTATCGAGAGCTCTTTTGCGGCTTCGCTCTTTATGTCGTACTGCATGTAAACTTGATTGCCGATTTCCAAGCCTCTGGAGAAAAACTCCATGCTCGGCCCCATGTTGCCTCCGCCGGACCAGGCATCCTCATGGAACTGCAGCTCCTCCGTGGGTATTTTCATGCCTCTCGTCAGCCATGCATAGATGTGCTCGAGGTAATCGTCGGGCTTGTACTCTTCAAGCTTTGCAAAAGCGTGCTGACCGATCATAACGAAGCCGGTGTAGTGGCGCCCGGTGATGCCTACGTTGTCTGTGTCGTTGAAGCGCAGGCAGAACTGGGGCACAACGAGAGGATTTGCGGGCGGGTCGATTTCCCCTGATACAACATACGGCTGGAAGTCGTATATCGACGCCTGCACAAAGTCAGCGTCATCTCGCCAGCGTGCTGTTACCGGGTAGCGCTTTATCGGCGCATATCCAAGCTTCTTAAAAAGCGATGAGAATTTTTTCCAGGTTTCGATGAAGTCCATCTTTTCTCCGGCAGGAGTATCGCTTATGAACGTATAGCCTCCGGAGCAGTCCGGCTCGCCGCATACTCTGCGCTCTGCTGCGCTCCAGAAGTAATTCCCGCACTTTACGCAGCGCCTTCTTACAAATCCTTCTTCCTTCAATATTCTGACAGGATAGTGCTTCTCAGGCTCCCTCTGCGCTCTGCGCAGAAATTCCTCTTTTATTTCTTCCTCGCTCATTGCAAAATGATTTAAATATCAGTATATAATACTTTATCGGAAATAAAACGACTGCATCCACGCCGATGGCTACGATGCAAACTCGAAAAAGTCAAGAAAGGAATGAGATTATGATTAGTAAATACCAATATAATTTCTTTTTGGGGTGATAGACCTTTTTCTTTTCTAAAGAAAAAGGGTTATATCGGAGGAATTTTTATTAGAAATAAAATCACGATTGTCGGCTCTGGGCACGTGGGCGCAACAGCAGCGCACATCGCAGCGCTCAAGGAACTCGGAGATATAGTTCTCATAGACGTCGTGGAAGGTCTTCCGCAGGGTATTGCACTCGATATATCAAGCGCTGCTCCGCTCGAGGGTTTTGACTGCAGTATTACCGGCACAAACAGATACGAAGATACCAGAAACTCGGACATTGTGATTATTACTGCCGGTCTGGCGAGAAAGCCCGGGATGACCAGGAACGACCTGCTGGAAAAAAATGCAGAGATAGTTAAATCTATCGCAGCCCAGACAGCGAAATACTCACCGGATGCATGTCTCATTGTCGTAACAAATCCGCTGGATGCGATGGCCTATGTTGCGAAAAAAGCGGCGGGCTTTCCAAAGAACAGAGTAATGGGAATGGCGGGCGTATTAGATTCTGCAAGGCTGCGAGCTTTTATCGCGGCAGAGCTCAAGGCGCCCCCCTGCAACGTATCTGCCATGGTGCTCGGCGGACACGGCGATGCGATGGTGCCAATAATGAGCCGCTGCATGATTGCGGGCGTTCCTATTACAGAGCTCCTGCCAAAGGAGAAAATAGATGAAATTATCGAAAGGACAAGAAACGCAGGAGCAGAAGTCTTGAGTTTGCTCAAAACAAGCAGCGCGTATTACTCTCCAGCTGCCTCGGTTATGGAGATGGCCGAGGCTGTGCTGAAAGATAGAAAGAAGATCCTCCCCTGCTCTGCATATTTAGAAGGGGAATACGGAGTGAACGATTGCTTCGCAGGAGTTCCCGTAAAACTCGGAGCAGGCGGAATAGAAGAAATAATAGAAATAGAATTGACAGAAGAGGAGAAAAGGCTGTTTCTCAAATCTGCAGGAGAAGTGAAAAAACTGATAGCAAAGCTCAGGTTCTGATGAAGAGTCGCTGCTCTAACCAAACAGCGCCCCCAGACCTGCCATTGCTTCCTCTTCGCTTTCCTCTTTCTTCTCTTCCTTTTTCTCTTCTTTCTTTTCTGCCTTCGCCTGTGTCGGTGCAGCCTGAGCAGCCGGTGCTACTGGCTGCGCCAGTGCCCGCTTGAGCGCCTCGTCTATGTTTACGCCGTCAAGAGCCGCAACCAAGGCTTTTACTTTTGCTTCGTTTACCTCTATCCCGGGTGCCTTCAAAACCTTGGTCAGGTTCTCTTCGTTTATCTCCTTTCCAGCAGCATGCAAAAGCATAGCAGCATAAACGCATTCCATCTCATTCACCTCTTTTTTCGATTAAAGTTTTAAGGGATAACATCTGCAAATGAGCTTTTGAGAGTATATCCTTAATAACTTCTGGTTCAAATATATTTGCCTCTGCTGCAAGCGCTTTAGCATTTCTGAAAGCTTTCTGTATTGCAAACTCAACGTTGCCCTTTGTTACGTATCCTGAGTTCAGCGATAGATTAATGGCCTGCTGATAAGCCCGCTGCAGCTCCGCTATCGTTTTTTCCTCATCCACGGCAAGAAGCTCTGGCAGGAATATGGTGCCCTTCTCATACGCCGCAAGAAGAGCAATGCCGATTTCCATTGGCTCTATTCCGAGCCTTGTTAGCGCAAGGGCAAGTTTTGAGCTGATTTTCTCCCCCTGCCTTACAACAACCTTGTCTGCCTTTATTGCAATCTTTCCTTCTTTCACGGTCGTTGGTATTCCGACCTGCTGCAGCTCGCCCAGAAGTGGTCCAGGCGGAAACGGAGTATCTCCCTTCGGCACCAGAATATCCTTCGGAGCAATGCTTTCAGGCTTTGCAGGCGCGTTAGCCCTGTTCTTCTCCAGAATTTTGTAAAGCTTGAATGGATTCATCTTTGAGAATATGAATGCAGGCTGCCCCTTTACGTGCTCAGCTAAACCCTGGAGGCTTCTTTCCTCCTTCGAAGCCTTCTCAATGGCATGCAGCATGAGAGATTTTTTGGACATCTTTATTAGGACCTCGCCCTTCAGAAGCTTCCTCATCTTCTGGAGCTGTCTCGCAGGAATTCCCTCCATGCTTGCAACCCCGACGAC
>JACRDW010000039.1 GCA_016212785.1 Methanobacteriota archaeon
CATCGCAGCGTATGCAGGGCGCTTGATGTCCCTGCCCGAGTAGCCGTCGTCTATATATTCCTTGTATATGCTCCACCCTCTTGCCTCGCAGTAGCTGCGCAGCCTCTCAATTTGCGCATCCAGGGAAAAGCCTTCTTTCGCTTGGTCTTCTGTCGAGACCCTTGCGTATATAGCAATGGTGTCCTGTTTCATTTCTCAGTCACCCCAGCGCAAGCTGGGCGCAATGGTATAGCGACTTGCTCTCGCAAGCGCAAGTTCAATTTCCCGAATAAGCAGGGCGACTTCTTTCTTGAGCTTCTTCCCCTCCCTGTCCTTGGGCCTGAGCCTCGAGTTCAGTGCCTTAAATCTGCCGGCAAGTCTGGAATATTTTGCAGCCTGTTTAGGACCGATTTTTTTCGATTTTATTCTCTCTAAAATGGAGCTCAGAGAGGCAGCATATTTCTGTAATCTTTCATCGGTAGGGGTTTTTTTATCCACGTTTTTTACTTGCCTGCTTTTGAGAGTTGCCGAGAAATCCCGCAGCAGACCTGCAAGTTTTTTACCTTTTTCAGTCAGCGCCACATACCTTGTTCGCCCTTTTTTATTGGATTTCACTATCTTGGACCCCTCCATCTCCTTTACGAGGTTGAAGATGTGCGCATACGTGCCCTCTATATCGCTTGCGATCTGGGATATGTGCTGCTTGTCCGCAGATGCTAGCGAAAGTAGAATTTGCTTCCCTCTTTCCTGAAAAAATATATCTTTCATAATATATTTTAAATAATATAGTACATATTTAAAGCTTTCGATGGGAAATTTTACAAAAACGTTTGCAAAATGCAAAAAGCTACGGCTTCAGCTTACCTTCCAGGTAATCGCTGTAGCCCTGCAGGTCGAGCAGACCGTGGCCTGAGAAGTTGAATGCTATGACTTTCCTCTCTCCTGTTTTCTTAGCCTTTAACGCCTCGTCAATCACCGCTTTTATCGCATGGCTGGTCTCCGGCGCAGGACATATTCCCTCTATTTTTGTGAAAATCACCCCTGCTTCAAAGGCTTCTACCTGATTGTATGCTACTGCTTCTACTATCCTCTTGTTCACCAGCAGGCAAAGCGAGGGCGCGTCGCCGTGGTAGCGCAGGCCGCCTGCATGTATTGGCGGAGGAATAAAATCATGACCCACTGTGTACATCTTTATCAATGGCGTTAGTCCGGCTGTATCGCCGAAATCGTATTCGTACTCTCCTTTGGTCAGGGAAGGACAGGATACCGGCTCAACCCCTACGAATCTCGTCCCGTCGCTCTCTTTTCTCAGTTTTTTTCCAAGCATCGGATACATGAAACCAGAGAAGTTCGAGCCTCCTCCGACACAGCCTATCATCACGTCAGGCGTAGCGTCTATTTTTTCGAACTGCGCAATTACCTCCTGACCAACAACGGTCTGGTGCAGGAGCACGTGGTTGAGCACAGAGCCCAAGGAATATTTGGTCTTCTCGTCTTTTGCAGCAGTCTCGATAGCCTCGCTTATTGCAACTCCAAGGGAGCCTGAATGCTCAGGGTTTTGCGCAAGTATTTTCCTTCCTACTTCAGTTTCCTTAGAGGGCGAGGCGAGCACTTTTGAGCCGTACAATTCCATGAGTATGCGCCTGTAGGGCTTCTGGTTGTAGCTTACCCTGACCATGAATACGATGCATTTCAATCCGAACAAAGCGCAGCCCAGAGATAACGCAGAGCCCCACTGCCCTGCTCCGGTTTCTGTCGCAAGCCTCTCCACCCCTTCTTTTTTGTTGTAGTAAGCCTGAGCAATCGCTGTATTCGGCTTGTGCGAGCCGGCGAACGAAACGTCCTCTCTCTTGTAGTATATCTTCGCAGGGGTGTTGAGGTATTTCTCAAGCCGCCTCGCCCTGTACAGCGGAGTAGGCCTCCCAACTCTGTAGTAAGCCTCCAGGACTTCTTCCGGTATGCTTATATACCTCTCCTGACTCACCTCCTGCTTTATAAGCTCCATCGGAAAAATAGGAGCCAGGTCCTGCGGCCCGACCGGCTGCTTCGTAGCAGGATGCAGCGGCGGCAGCAGAGGCTCCGGCAAATCAGGCAGAATATTGTACCATTTCTTCGGCATATCCTCCATATCTAATAAAACCTTTATTTCCTCCATGTCCTACCTCCTTTCATTTTGCGTATCGCAAAATTAGTATATATAAATACCGCTAAAAATATAAGCAAAGAAAGTGAGAATAAATCACATGAAAAAAGTTAAAGACGTAATGACCAAGAACGTAAAGACGATAAGCCCTTCTGCTACGATGGTAGAGGCGGCACGGGTCATGAAGAAAAACAGAATAGGCTGCCTCGTTGTGGTAGAAGGCAACAAACCTATCGGAATAATAACAGAGAGAGACATAGCCTACAAGATAGTTGCTGAAGAAAAGAGCGGCGGCACGACTGTAAGAGAGGTAATGACCAGAGATCTGAAAACCATAGACAAAGAAAAAACCATGAAAGACGCTGTGAGAATAATGGCAGCCCATGTTATCAGAAGGCTGCCGGTAGTTGAAAACAAAGAGCTGATTGGAATAATAACGCTGGAAGACTTAATAAAAGCTGAAAAGATTGGCGAGGACACGCAGCTTTACTCCTATACTTAAAAAATCAGTTTGAGCCTATCCCCAAATTTTACTTTCTTGATTCCATGAGCTTCAGCCAAATCTTTTTCTATCTCCTTAAACTTTTCCAGAAGCTCAGCCTCTTTTATTTCGCCTTTAAGGCTCATTCCTCTCTCTTTTTTTGCCTTCCAAATCTGGCTGTTGAGCTCGCTTATTTCGTTCGTGGAGAAGCTAACCTCAAACTCTCTTTCAACTTTCGGAAATTCTGAGAAGTGCACGTCTTTGTTGTATAATTCTTTGTATATCCTGTACGTCATTAGAGGGATTACCGGAGCCAGCAGCCTGAGTATAACTTCCAGGCAGTAGTGCAGCGCATATAATGCGCCATTCTGCTCGGCTTTGCTGAAGTTTTTTTCTCCATTGTACGCCCTGTTTTTGACCAGCTCCAGATAGTGCGAAGCAAAGGTTTCCCATATAAAGTGCTTTATTAAAATAGCTGGAGTATGGAAGTTGTATTCCTCATAGCCTTTCCTCGCTATTTTTATTAGTTCGTTGACCTCCTGCATTATCCACTTGTCGAGCGCGGTGAGCTCGAATTTGCCATCGGCTTTCGGGAACATTGATATAAACCTCGCGACGTTCCAGAGCTTGGTTATGGTTTTTCCTGCGCCCTCGATTCTTTCGAGTGAGCACCTGAAATCAGTTTTGGCAAGGTTGCCCTCGATGGCGCACCACAGACGGAAAGGCTCTGCCCCTAATTTGTCGAGAATGTCCCTCGGGTCTATCACATTTCCCCTCGATTTTGACATTTTATGTCCTTCTTCATCGACAATGTGGAAGTTTATCCACACGTCCTTGAAAATGCATTTCCCTGTTAGAAGGTAGTCTTTCAATACCGTGTAGTAGAGCCAGGTTCTGACGATTTCCTTTCCCTGCGGGCGCAGGCTGCACGGCGAATTCTTCTCGAAGAATTTATTGTCGCTGGAATATTTCAGGATATAAAGAGGAGTTATCGAGCTGTCGAACCATGTGTCGAAAACTCTTTCCTCGCCTTTAAACTCGTTTGCGCCGCACTTTGGGCAGCGCTTTATCGGAGGCTTCTCTCTCCAGGGCTGGTAGTATCTGCCTTTGGGGGGAAGTATTACTTCGCTGCAGTTTTTGCAGTACCAGAGCGGAATTTCGGTTGCGTAGTACCTTCTTCTCGATATGGGCCAGTCAATGCTCACAGAATCTATCCAGTTCACCAGAATCTGCTTAGACTCCAGCGCAAAGAAGCTCATCTGGTCTGCGAGCTCCTTCATCTCGTCCTTGAACTCAACCTGCTTTAAATAAAACTCCGGCATCGCTATGAATTCTATCGCGTCCTTGCTCCTCTCGCAAATCGGCGTCCGGTGCATTATTTTTTTCTGCCTTACGAACAAGTTTTCCTCCCTCAGCTTCTGCACCATTTTCTCTCTTGCTTCTGCAACTTTGAGACCTTTCAAAAAGCCGGCGTGCTCGTTCATGGTTCCATCTGCATTTATCGCAATCGTCGGCTGGAGATTCATTTCCCTGAAGAACCTTATGTCGCTTGTATCGCCTGCGGAGCACATCATAACTAAACCCGTGCCTTTTTCCATCTCAGCCATTGGATGTGCCCTTATGGGAACCTCTTTGTTAAATATTGGTGTAATTGCGGTCTTTCCATCTAAATGCTTATATCGTTCGTCTTCTGGATTGAAAATCACCATTCCGCAGGTGCACACCAATTCGGGTCTCGTCGTGCCTATGATAATCTCTTCCCCGGTCTCCTTTACTTTAAAAATTATGTCGTTGAAGGTAGTGAGCAAATCTTCATATTCTATCTCTGCATCCGCAATCGTCGTCCTGCAGCCCGGGCAGTAGTTGTTTATTCTCTCGTCCTGGTAGATGAGCCCCTTATTCCAAAGGTCGATGAAGGTTTCCTGCGTAAGGGCGCGATAATCTGGAGAATCTGTCAGGTAAACCTCGCCTATGCCTGTGCCTATTTTACTTGAGTTAAATCCTATGCCGAGTCTCAAAAAAGACTCAGCCGAGGCGAGGCTGCTCTCCTCCAAAACAATGTTGCACTTCTTAATGAATTCCTCCCTCGAAACCTCGTTCAGCTTTATGTTGAACCTCTGCTCTGCTGCCATTTCTATCGGCAGTCCGTTCCTGTCTAGGCCCAGGGGAAACAGGACGTTATAGCCTATCATTCTCCTGAACCTTGCGAACATGTCCATGAGAACGTAGGTGGTGGCTTGACCAACGTGTACAGGGGTATTCACGTAAGGGGGCGGGGTGTCTATGGAATAAACAGGTTTATCGCTCTTTTTAAACCTGTAAACTTCCTTGTCCTTCCATTCTTCGTAAATCTCTTTCTCGATTTCCTTGCTCCATCTCTTTTCTTTCAGCATTTTATCCTTCCTTCAGATATCGCTACTCTGGCTCCGTCCTTTGCAGATATCGTTCTAATTCCGGTTTCCTTCTCAGCTCTTCTCGCTTCCGCATTCGCAATTCCGAGCATCTTCATCCCAAAGTGATTTAGTATCGCTAGTTCAGGCTTGACTTCCCTTATAATTTTTATCGCATCGTCAACGCAGAGATGCCAGGGTATCCTGTCACTTTTAGGTCTGATTGCGTTCAGAATCATAATCCTCGAGCCGCTGTAATGCTTTGAAATTCCCTCGAAGTACTCTGTATCAGAGGTGTACGTCAAAATTCCACACTCCGTGTGGAATTTTAAACCGACTGTGGTGGAGTCAGAATGCCTTGTAGGCAGAGCTTCCACTTTTATGTCATATATGTTAGATTCTTCTCCCGGCTTCAGTATTTCAAGCTTTCTTATTTTAGATTGGTGATACCTCGAAATTGCAGGCCCCAGGTTGTCCTTTCCTACTAAAACGCTTTCGCTGCACGCAAGTACTCCTTTCTGTTTGGTCATGCCGTGCGTCATTGCCTCGATCAGCACTTCTGCGTCGGTGTAGTGGTCGGGATGGCAGTGCGAAATGAGCATCGCGTCCGTGGACAGCGGGGATATGTTTGCTTTCTGTAGAGCTACGAGCGCTCCGGGACCAGGGTCTATGTGCATATTTTTCGAGGCATGTATTCTGAAGCCTCCAGTATTTATTTTCTGGGTAATGGTAACCCACCTTCCACCTCCGGTTCCTAAGAAGATTATCTCCACGCTATCACCGAACTTAGTTTAAAAATCGATTAAATAAAGCTTTTGTCAGCAGCCTCCAGCGACAGCTGGGCGATTTGCCATTGCGCTTCCGATAGGAAGATTGGCGGACATGCCAGCTTCGCTATTGCGGAAATCTTGCTCACGCAAGAAAGGCTGGCTATCTTGCTACTACTTTCTAAGAAAAGGGTTATAGCCCGGAGAGGATTCGAACCTCTGTCGCAGGCTCCAAAGGCCCGCATGATTGACCGCTACACCACCGGGCTATGGACCCGTCGGGATTTGAACCCGAGGCCTCCCGCATGCCAAGCGGGCGATCTACCACTGAGCTACGGGCCCTTTTTTAGGTTTTAATGAAGGAAGGTAATAAAACTTGCTCGTGCTTGGCGATTTCTACAGGATATTTTCCGGTAAGGCATCCCAGGCACAGCTCATTTTCTCCGAGCCCTATCGCCTTCATTAAGTCTTCTATGCTCAGATATTTCAGCGAATCTGCCCCTATATGTCTTCTTATCATTTCCACGCTTTTGTCGCTCGCTACCAGCTCTCTATCTGTGGGCATGTCTATGCCGAGCTTGCACAGAGATTTAATCGGCGGGCAGCCCACCCTCATGTGCACTTCCTTTGCTCCAGCATCCTTCAGAATGCGGATAATCCTTCCGGAGGTCGTGCCCCTCACAACGCTGTCGTCGAATAGCACGATTTTTTCCCCCTTGACTTCGCTTACCATCGGATTCAATTTCAACCGAACCGCAAGCTCCCTCGCCTGCTGGTCGGGCAGTATGAATGTCCTGCCCACATAGCGGTTTTTAATCAGGCTTTCTCTGTAGGGAATTCCTGCTGCCCTTGCGTATCCAAGCGCAAACGGAATCGCAGAGTCAGGCACCGGCGATACGAAGTCCGCCTCTACGTCGTCGCTCTCGCCGTGGAGCGTTCCTATTTTTTCCCGAACTTTATACACCGGTATCCCGTCTATAACAGAATCCGGGCGGGCAAAGTATACGTACTCGAACATGCAGTGTGCGCTTCGGTTTAGCTTGAATGGTCTGTAGCTCTTACTTCCCTTCTCATTTATTACGAGAATCTCGCCAGGTTTAACGTCTCTCAAGAAATGAACATTTAAAACATCGAATACAACGCTCTCAGACGCAACTATGGTTGCGTCGTCGCTCTTGCCGAGGCAGAGGGGTCTTATTCCAAGCGGGTCTCGCACTGCGATTAGCTCGTTGTCTGTCAGCATTACGAGCGAATAAGAGCCGATTAACCTCTTCATCACTTCAGTAATTGACGCCACTATGTTTTCTGAGCTTACGAATTCACCAACAATCAGCCGTGCTATGAGTTCGGTATCTGTGTCAGTCGCGGGCATAACAAAAGCCTGACCAGAAGTTTCGAGCTTCGTTCTCAGCTCCAGCGCATTTACGATATTTCCATTGTGCCCTATGGCAAGGGTGCCGCGGGAGTGCGTCACTACGAATGGATGCGCATTTTCAGGTTTTGATTCTCCTGTTGTCGAATATCTTACGTGACCTATCCCCATGTTTCCCTTGAGATTTTCAAGTTTCTTCAAATTGAAAAACTCGGGCACCAATCCCATGCCCTTTTCTGTGTGAAATTCGCCGTCGTAAGTGGTTATTCCGCAGGATTCCTGCCCCCTGTGCTGCAAAGCGTACAGCGCATAGAATATGGAAGAAGAGACGCCTTTTTCGGATTTTGTATAGATTCCAACTACTCCGCACTTTTCCCTCATCAATTTAAACTCTTAAAGCTAACTTAATAAAGCTTATGTTTGCGCACGTTAGTTTACAAAAAAGCTTATTATTTCTGACAGCTAACAATAAATAGGGTGGTAACGGCAGGCGAGAAAGACAGGATGCACGCATGGACGTTATAAAGCACTTGAGAGAGCACACCTCTCTTCGCAGGAATCGGATATCTGGTTGAGAGGACGCTGAAAGCGCGGGAAGCAACAGCTGCCTATGAGAAGGTCAAAGAATATTCAGAAAAGCTCGAGAGCGAGGTGGAGGAGAGGACGAGTACAAGCAGAAAATTTTTGACAGATTTGCGAGAATTGAGAAGGGCGGCGTGAAAGGCACTGGCTTGGGGTTGGCAATAGTAAAAAGAATCGTTGACCTGCATCAGGGCAGGGCATGGGTTGAAGACAATCCGGAAGGAGGGAGCGTATTTTACGTAGAGCTGCCTAAGAAAAGGCTAAATCAGCGTGACCTTGTTTGTTTTTTATTCCGCCATGCATAGCTGCGCAGCTTTTTCGTCCTTCCAAAGCCGCAGGATGCGCAGTATCTCTTTGAAACATGGAAGGAATTCTTCCCGCATCTTCTGCAGCGTATGTGCAGCCTTTTGTTTCTCTTTCCCATCGAAGCTGTGCCTTTCGACATTTCAATCCACCTCAATCCACTCCTTCGCTCGAACTTCGTTCTTCGCTCAGTCGTGTCTTGACCCATATTGTACTTGCTGTCGCAAGTAGTTTTCCCAACGTAAGCTGGGCAACTAGCCTTTCGTCTTGCTCACGCAAGAAAGGCTGGCTATCATTGCGTGGTATTTCGCTAGCTCAATACCACTCATTTTCTTTTTGGGATGATAAACCTTTTTCTTTTTGAAAGAAAAAGGGCTATGGGGAGATGAACACGATGTTATCTCCTCTTATAATTATCACGCCCAGGCGTCGAACAGCAGTGTCGTCCTTGAGTTCGTCTGCGTTCTGAAGCACGACATTCATGTGCACGTCATAGCCCTTTAAAGTGCCCCTGTACTCTTTCCCGCCTTTCAGACCTACAAGTACAGACGACTCAAGTGAATTGTGCAGTACATCCAGCGGTCTCTGTGCCATCTTTATCACGTAGAAAATTTCACCGAAGGTGAAATTTTCAGACGTGAGGTATTTAAACCTGTCGGTTGAGTTTGTTTTAATGAAGCTGAAGGGAAGGTACTTTGCAAGGAAGGATTTAGTGCTGGAGATTCGCAGTTGTTTGAAGAGCATTTCTAAAGAGTTCGAAAAAATTTTACCCGTCGATGGTAAGCTGGAAGTTGCAGAAACAGAAGGCGGCAATCTTATTCTGGTAAACGGCGAGGCAGTGCTCTTTAAACACGGCGAGGAGCATTTTCCGACCGTCAGGGGAGCGCTGAAAATTAACGCAGACAAAAGATTTATCACAGTCGATAAAGGGGCTATACCTTTCATTGCTAAGGGTGCAGACGTGATGCGCCCCGGAGTGGCTGCCTTTGACGAAGGAATAAAAAAAGGAGAGCTTGTCGTGGTAAACGAAGAAACGCGCAGGAAGGCTCTCGCAATTGGTATCGCACTCTGGAGCGGCGAAGAGCTAAAGAACAATAGGAGCGGCAAGTGCGTTAAGGTTATTCACTACGTTGGAGACGAGCTGTGGAATCTTTCTCTCTGACCTCACTGGTAACTACAAACGTCAGTCCGGAGGCACATTCCTTAATCAAAAGCTCGAAATATGGGCTGCAGATATTTTTGATTTCCCATTCTTCCCTGAGGAAGATGGGTATCTTGCTGACTCTGGCATAAATCTTTCCAATCAACGAATTTTTTGGGAAGGTGATGATAATTCCGTTCCTGCTCACCCTTGAAATCTCTTTCAAAAGCGCTTCAACATTTCTATAGTAATTTGCTACTCCGATGCAGGCGACGAAGTCGAAGCTGTTATCTTTGAACGGAATTTTAAATGCATCACCCATTAAGAGAAAGTTGCTTTTTTGTTTTGCCTGCCCCAGCATGCTTTTTGAAAAATCCATGCCGACTACTGTACTTGCTCCCCTGTCTCTCCAGAGTTTCAGGAATTTTCCGCAGCCGCAGCCGATGTCCAGGACCGACTTGCCTGCTACTTCGGACAGGCTTACTATTTTCCTAACCTCGGCCTGTTCAAGTCTCTTTATCATGGGAAGAGAAAAAATTTTTTCGTAATATTTTGCCCTTCCATCAAAAAAAGTTCTAATCCGCATGCTGCACCTTGGTTTTAGTAATTACCACAATTTCATTGTTGAGCTCTTTCACTTCTGCATTTTTAATAGAAGCAGCATCTGAAGAAAAGATGCAGAATCCCTCGCCTTTCCCTACAGCGAGTGGTCTTCCCTTCATGATTCCGACTATTTTATTTGGCTCTTTCTTGGACAGAGCCAGGAAGGCATATTCTCCTTTAAAATCGCGAGCAGCTCTTTTCACAGCTTCTGCTAAGTTATTTTTGTAATACTTCTCAATCACGTGCGGTATTACTGCGGTATCTATTTTCGAAATTAATTTGTGTCCTTCTTTCCCCAGCTGCTTTTGAATCTCTTGGAAGTTGTCTATGTTTCCTGCATGGACTACTGCAATCTCGCCTTTGCAGTCCAGGTGAGGATGTGCATTTGTCTTCGAGGCTTCACTTGTCTTTGGGTAAGAGCGGTTGTGTGCGATTCCGATGCTTCCTTTTATTTCCGAGAGCTTCGCTTTTCTTTCGACCTCTTCCACAAAGCCCGCATCCTTCCTGACGTTTAGCCTGGCCCTGTAAATCGTGGCAATTCCTGCTCCCCCCCCGGGGCGCTCCTCCAGCTTTTCTGTTCCCTTGATTATCCCAAGCAATATTTCGCTTGCTTTCCTGCTTCCCGCATAGCCTGCGATTCCGCACATTCTAGATACCCTATTTTCCTAAAAATTTTTTCAACTCTCTCTGCAGCATTTCGCTGACCAGCTTTCCATCCATTCGTCCCCTGACCTCTTGCATTACAACTCCCATGAGGGGCTTTGCAGCATCCAAACCTCTCTCCATTACAAATTCTTTTCGTTCCTGCAAAATTCTGCGAACTATTTTCACCACTTCTTCGGCTTCCACGTACTTTATACCCGCAATCTCCTCTACTTTTTTGTCAGGACTTCTCGCAAGCGCTGCGAGAACTTCTGGAATTGCCTCCTTTGTTATTTTATTCTCTGCAACTGCTTTGAAGACTTCTTTCAATTTTTCCCTGCTTATGCTTTCAGTTTCATAGCCGTCTCTTTTCAGGTCTTTCAGGGTTCCGACGAGTGTAATTGCAACAACCGAG
>JACRDW010000005.1 GCA_016212785.1 Methanobacteriota archaeon
AAGAAGTTTAAATACTTGCGGTCTTGCTTACGCAAGGGACTCATAAATCGCCCGCAAGACTCTGTTGTGCACTATCAGACCTACCAGCTTTCCATTTTCAACGACCGGAATTCGCTCGATTTTTTTGTCCAGCATTACCTCCAAGATTTCTTTCAGGGAAGCTTCCGGACCTACAGTAATCAAATTCTTGCTCATTAAATCCCTCGTCATTAACCCTCCAATCTCGTAATTTCTTGCGAGCATTATATCGCGCTGGGTTATTATTCCAACCAGCTTTCCTCTATCAACCACAGGAAGACCGCCTATGCTGCTCCTGGCCATTATTAAGTCTGCCAGTGCAATCTTCTCTTCCGGACCTATCGTTATAAGCTCCTTTATCATTACGTCCTTTGCCTTTATCTTTTTCAGCTCCATAATACTCCTCCTATTTGCTTTTAACAACCAATACGGGTATGTTGGCTCTGTGCACAACTTCTCTTGACACACTGCCGAGCATGAACTTCGATATACCCTTGCCGTATGAGGCGAGGACTATCATATTGTAGTTTCCTTCCTCTGCCTCCCTCAAAATTTCCCCGGCAGCTTTTCCTTTTCTGGTTTTTGTCTTGGCTTTTATTCCGAGTTTTTCAAGCATCTCTTTTCCCCTGTCTAAAGATTCTACCACAGATTTCGGAACTCCTAATTTTCTCAATCTGTGGATTTCCTCCTTAAAAACCTCAACATATTCGCTGTACTCTCTGTACTCTTTTTCAAAATCCGGGACGACTCTGAGTATTGTCACATCTGGAGAGCTGCCCCTGAGCAGGTATCCCCCGGACTCTATAGCTTCCTCAGAAAATTTTGAGCCGTCTGTACACATTAAAACCTTCATGGTCTTGCACCCAACTTTAAAATAGCTTGGGCGAGGTCACCCCTCGCCCCTTCCAGAGCCTTTCGAGCTTCTTCCTCGCTGACATTAGCCTGCGCTGCAACCAGCTTTATATCCTCTGCCGGAATGCCCTGAGCAACTTTCTCTGTCCCTGTGATTTGATACGTCCTCTGATTCATCGCAGTTACGATGCTTATCTTCGGATTTTCGATTATTATCTCGCCGTCCGCCAGCTTAATTACAACCTCTTTAGCTTCAAGCTCCTCCATTTCCATGCCCATCTGCTTCATGAGCTTCTTCATCTGCCTCGGATTTATTTTCGGGAACATATTCTATCCTATTCCTCGCGGCGCATAAAAACTTTTTCTTGCCTGAGCTTTTCGTATGCGAGTAAGGCAAAGGCGACGCTTACGTTCAGGCTCTTAATTTTTCCTTTTGTCGGTATTCTTACCAGAAAGTCGCACCTCTGCTTGACCAGCCTGCTTAAGCCCCTGTCCTCCCCACCGAGCACGAGAGCTATCGGTCTGTTGAGGTTTACCTCATAGTAAATCTGCTCAGCCTCCATGTCAGCGCCGACCGCCCATATCCCTTTTCTCTTGAGAATTTCTATGGCGGATGCGAGATTCGCAGTCGCAACTGGCAGATGTTCAATTGCTCCCGCAGAAGCCTTAGCAACCCCGTGAGTCAGACCGACGGCTTCTTTTTCGGGAATCACAACTCCATGCACACCTGCGCATTCAGCTGTTCTCAGTATTGCACCAAGGTTCTGGGGGTCCTCAACCCCGTCCAGAAGCGCGATAAATGGTTTTTCTCCCCTCTGTCCTGCAATTTTGAGAATGTCATCAATGCTGGCATTTTTTTTCTCGTCAGAAAAAGCGACTACTCCCTGATGGGCTTTCGATAATTTATCCAGAACCTTTTTCTCCACCTCGCTTACTTCAATCCCTTTTTGTGCTGCGATTCGAAAAATCTCGTTGACTGCCCCTTTCCTCTCCACCACTCTCGCAATCAAAATCTTATGGATTTTGCGATTTCCAATGAGAGCTTCCAAAACCGGATTTCTGCCTACTATTTTTTGTTCGTGCATATGGCGGTCTCGCTGAGAAATGGGCCCGCTGAGATTTGAACTCAGGACCTTCTCCGTGTCAGGGAGACGTCATAACCGCTAGACCACGAGCCCATAACCCTTTCTTTAGAAAAGAAAGGTCTATCACAAAAAAGAAAATTTGTAACGATTACAATTTTTTCCCGAGGGTTTTTGACGAAGTCAAAAAGGCTCCGTCTGTAACCGCTAGACCACGAGCCCATATAACCCCCTTTTACCGTGCCAAATCTTTGTAGATTTCTCTGACCAAATCGGTGGAAGACAGTATGCCCACTGGCTTTCTTCCAGTAAACTGAGGAGACAAAACAACTAGCCTGTGCACATTTTTCTCAACCATCAGTTTTATGGCATTTTCTATAGTATCGTCAGGCTGGATTTGAATTGTAAATGGAGTCATCACATCTTCTGCTTTGAGCGGTTTAATTTTTTCAGTAGACATGTTTTTCAGAGTCTTGATAATGTCTGTAGAGGAGATTACTCCCATCGCTTCGCCGTTTGTGCTCACCGCCACAACGCAAGTAACATCGTTTTTTACCATCGTTTTGATCACGTCTAGTATTGGTGCCTCGAACCCTACTGTAATTATTCCCCTCGTCATTATCTCCCTAACTTTCTTGAAGCGCATGGCATAAAATATGCATCTAACTATATTAATATTCTGATTAAAATGGGGAGGGGACCTATGGGATAAAGAAAAAAATAGTAATTTTTCCTCCCATAGGCGTAAGTATGATTCAACCTCATAGTATTTAAGGTTAACTGAGCGTCGGGGGAGGCTCACCTAAAGAAAGATCATCCGACGATATATGCTCGCAAGTTGAGGAAGCCGACGCTGATAGAAGCAGAGGAACGAAACGAGCATGGAAGAACAAGGATTTTGCGTTTGGCAGGGCATGGAAAGGTATTTAAACTTTAGTTTCCATATGGATACTTTAGTTTAAGGTGATGATATGCTGTTCCGCAGGTATCTGGAAATGCTTCTCGGCTCGAAAGTCAAGGTCAAGGTGCTCAGAACGCTGTGGAAGCACAAAGAGAAGGAGTTCACGATAAGGGAGCTGGGAAGCTTTCTGAAAATATCCCACATGGGCATCAGAAAAGTCCTGGCGGACCTGGAAAGAGCCAACGCTGTTAAAATAATGGCTGTTGGAAGGTCCCATACGATTAAGCTCAATAAAGAAGGTTATGCCGCAGCCATCGTAGAAAAAATTTTCAAGCTTGAAGAGGAAACCCTAGGTGAGCTGCTCAAAATGCTCAAAAAAAGGTTGTGCATACTGGAAGTGAAATCTGCGGCCCTTTTCGGGAGCGTTGCGCGTGGCGAAGAATCGCCGCTCAGCGATATTGACGTTTTCATATTAACCAACGAAAGAGAGAAAACGGAGAGGGCAGTTTTGCAGCTTCAGAGGGAAGTCGCGCTGAAGTTCGGAAATGCTCTAGCGCCTTACTACCTCTCGGAAGACGAATTCGTTAAAAAGAAAGACACGCCAGCAGTAAGACAAATCCTCCGCAGCCACGTGCTCATATGCGGAAAACCACTGGATTCCGATAGGAAGCTGGCGAGGAATGCTATCTTCCTTGCGGAAGAGTGAGACAATGACGCTGAGAACAAGACATAAGCTGGAGAAAGCCTTGCCAGCGCAAAAGACTGCCTGCAAAAAGAAAGGTGGAATGTTGCAGTGCACTGCGGGATAAGCGCCTGCGCCAGCTCCTTCCCTTTCGGGAGCGGAAGGGGAACTAGCTTGCGCATGGGTCTCGGCACGAGCCAGCATTCGCTTCAGCTTACGTTTAGGGCTTGCTGGCGATGTGCTGAGAAAGGGTTGGGGTGGGGAGAGTGGCGGGCGGTCTAGTAAGAAAAAATTTGCTCAGGCAACTATCAGCCCCAGCTTCTTCGCGTCCTCGACTTTCAGCTTCACGGTTTTCCCGGGCTCCAGGCCCAAGGCTGCCTGCACCTTGGTGGGGATTCTTATTATCAGGTTGCTCCTGCTCCTCCCAAGGGTGACCTCGAAGCTCTCGCCCTTCAGCTTGTTCAGTAGCAGGATGCGCTCCGCCTGCTCTGGGTTGAAGTACTCCTCTCCGCATTTGCACCGCCAGCCGTCTATCTCAACTCCCTGGAAGCTCAACCCCGCCTTCTCAGCTATGCCCCCGCATTTCACGCATTTCATTCCCTTCATAATTCATCTCCTCGTAAACCTTCCCACATGGGTTATCACCCACACCTCGCTCTCCATGTCGTAGTTATAAGACCTCGCAACCACCGCCTTCAAAGTCTTGTTCTTCACGTCCACGTACCTCTCAACTATATTTTCCCTGCGCCTGCTCCTGGCGCAGTCATAGCCGGTTTCGAGGACCTCGACTACGTCCTGAATCATCAGCTTCTCCCTGATCATCTCATCCGCAGCCCTCCTGCTGGGAATAACAGGCAGGCCCTTCCACTCAGGAATCATGCATCATCTCCACTAAGCATATGCAGTTAACATATGCAAAATTTTCAAAAAGCGAGGCAAAAAATATATGCTCAAGCTTGCCGCCTGAGCTTTCTTATCAAGCTGCGATACCAGCGCCGGTAGTAGCCGATTTTTGCAAGATGCTGCTTAACTTTCTCGTCAGTACGCCAGCCGTTGCTGCCGTGGTGCTCTGAGCTACTGCTTCGGCTTCGTAACAGTTCTGTCTGCAAGGGTCTCTAATATGACAGATCCTGAAAGAGCGGTCGTGAGCGCTGTCCAGGGTGCTGCATTCGGCACCATAAACATCGCATAGCCTGCGAGCAGCCCGATTATCAGGTCGAACATAAAACCCAGGTAAAGCCCGTCCTTATGGTCCACGTACGGCAGCTTCAAGAATCCCTTGTTGTCGTGTATTCCCTTGATAAGCCCGCCCCCTGCTCCCGCCAGCAGAAACAACTCCAGACCAGCCATCTCGCACCTCCTTAATTACATTTTGTAGTAGTATATAATATTAGCGCTTCACTAAAATTTCCTAGGAAGCGGACGCCCTGACCTTTAGGTCTGGGAAATTTTACTCCATCGGCTGAAAATAAGGCACTCATAATGGTTTTAGCTCGCCGTTTTAAGTTTCGAACTTCGAGAAAAAATGTTTTTATATTCGTAAGTACAGAATACAGCACGCTGAATAGCTCAGAGCTATTCTGCATTCGCGACCGGCAGGGTCTTAGTCATTTCTTCCCTGCCGGCACCTCCCCATTTTGTGGAGTTTTCTTCCAGAATACTAAAACTGAAGGTTGATCAGCACTGGCTAAATTTCCTTTCGAATTTTTTGTATCTCCTTCATGTGCTGCAAAATCTTCTCTCCTTTATTTGAAAGTGAGTACAGCAAAATCGCCCTTCCTTTCAGCCTCTCCATCTTGGCTTCGATCAGCTTTTCTTTTTCCAGCTCCCTTAATCTCTGAGCTCTAACTTTTTCATGCTTGCATGCCGGGTGGATGTCGGTAAACCTTAAAGGAGATTTGCCTTCGAGAAAAAGAAGTATTTCAAAAGCATAGGCTTTGCCGATCGTTGCAAAAATGCTCTCTCGTATTCTTCCCATAGACGTACGAGAAGCTATGGTATAATATTGAATTTCCTAACCAAATGTAAAGTTACTACCTATAGTAATATTTAAATAACGAAAATAGCAAAACTTAAACCAAACGCTTAACGGTGCATTGAATGGCAAGGATAATGGTCGTGGACGACGAGCCGGACATACTCTTTCTCACCGGTATAATGCTGAAGAAAAGAGGCTATGAGATCATAGAAGCATCGAGCGGCGAGGAATGCTTGGATAAATTGAAGAAAGAAAAGCCAGACCTCATACTTCTGGACATACTCGGTGTGGGCGGGGACAAGATTCTTGAAAAAATCAAGAACGATGAGAAGTTCAAGTCAATTCCAGTTGTCATGTTCACCGTCGTTAAAGAGGAGAAAATTGGGAGCATGTTCGAGTGCGCAGGGTACGATGCATACATCGAGAAGCCGTTTGAAAGGGATAAGATGCTTGCGACCGTGCAATCGCTGCTCGCTCCAGAAAAAGCAGCAGCGCAGGAGCTTGCAGATTAGGTTCTAGTAAATATCCTCCCTGCACTTCCTTGCAATCTCTTCGAACTTCTCTACAGTGCTTTTTGGAATGCTGCCGTGCTCTGCTAAAACGCTGGATATGCATTTCGAAAGCACGTATATCGCATATTTGTGCTCTACCTTTCTTTTGTGGATGTGGTATGGGCTGATGCCCAGGCTTACATAATCATTAAAGTGGTGCTTGGGCGCTCCGCTGTCTTCTAAAAACTTGCAAAGGCAGAGCAGCAGCTGGTGCAGGTGTATCATTTCATCTTTATACATAGCCCCCCCTATTCGTGTTGCTCTATAAAAGGTTTCAATAGAAGCAGAAGTTCTACAAGAAGCACTGGAAGTTGAGCTATGCAAATAGAAAATGATATTAAAGCCGAGCCAGCTTTTGAAATAAGGAGGTAAAACTATGGTCTATGTAGTAAACGGTTTGGAATATCTGGGCACAAAGCTGAAAACAGGGGCTGAAAAGAAGAGATTTGTAACTCTGAAGAAAAGCGATGCAAAGCCGAGCAAGGACGAAGTTGTAGCGCTTGCGAAAAAGAACCCGAAGGTGAAGAAGGTCTGGGTAATGCGAATGGAAGGCAACAAGTGGAAGAAGGCAATGGACGTTATAAATCTGTAGGTGAGAGCAGTGGTATCGATTGATTTAATTTCTCTTTTAGCCGGCATAGCATACGGCTACCTCAAGCGTGGAAAAGAGTAGAAGAAAGCCCTGCTGAAAAAGGGGGCTCTGATAGGCGTTGCACTCGGTGTCGTGCTTTCACTGGCGAACTTGCTAACTGGCGGCGGTGTGCTGCTGGCAGCTGCGACTGCGGTAGGAACGATTGTGGCGATAGTTTACCTCGTGGCAATGTTTGTAGTCGGCGTATGGATTGGAGACTGGCTGGAAGCGAAGCTAAAGAAGCCAGCGCCTCCGAAAGGTTAACTTCTCGCCCTAAACCACTCCAACAAACCACAGATACAAGAGCAGTATTACGCTGATGATTAGCAGTACGCATCCTATCTGCAAAACAAGCTCATAGCGCCTTGATAGAAATTTCTTCATTCTTCTCATAAGAGCAGTCCATAACTGTCTATCCACTTTTCCTGCTCAGCAAAAATTAGAGCGCTACTTAAAGCCTGGCTAAGTTGCTGTTTTTTTCTTCGGCTCTTTGAGACCTAACCAGAGAGCTATGTAAAAGCCAATTATTATAATCCCGAATATAATCACCGTGTCATTCAGCACTTTTACCACCCTCTATCTTGTCTAGTAATCTTCCCAAGTATTTATATTTTCGTATTAGCACTGCCAGACCTATCAACCCTGCCAGCGAGAGCATGGAGTATATTTCTACAGGTGCAAGCCTCTGCTGGGCTGCGAGCAGCAGGATGGCAAAGAAGAAAGCCACTGTGGATTGTATTCCTATCTTAACTACATCCATCTCAGCTCTGATTTCATTCTTCTGCATGCTTTACCTCGCAATTCTTTTCGAGTCATGAATATAAATTTCTTTGCTTTTGATATCGCTCATTTTATCACTCCCCGCTCCTTCAAACTCACAAAGCTGCCGTTGCCCACGATAACGTGGTCGAGCAGCGCTATACCGAGAATTTTTCCTGCCTCTACAAGCCTCTTCGTTAGCTCGATATCATCGCTGCATTCGCTCCGAAGGAGCGAGATTTCGTCAGAAAGATGGCGTGTATGGCCATCTTCCTTGCGGAATGGCATGAGTGTCGCTCACGCTCTCGCTTGCGAGAGCAAGCGCAAAGGCATTGCGCCCAGCTTACGCTGTGAATAGCTTTGTTCTTCGTGCTCAAGTATACCACGCCGAAGCATTCCCGCTTCTCAGCTTTGAAATCTTCCCTCAGCGCATTAACCAGAACTTCAGAAGAGGTAATCTGCACGCTTGTCTCTTTTAGCAGCTGTATTTGCATTCTCACACTCCTGGAGAAGACGACTTCTCCACTTGGACAAGATGTCGGCGTAAAATAGTATAAAAAGAAACTCTATGGTGCTAAAAGAAAACCATTGTTAAGGGCAATTTCAGCCACTCGTCTTCGACTGT
>JACRDW010000038.1 GCA_016212785.1 Methanobacteriota archaeon
TCAAGGAAATGGTGAACGTGGTCCTCGTAAGCCTCAGCAACCAGGGTTAAGTCTTCGAGCACTTGGTTCTCCAGTGATTTTTTACTCACGTGATAACTGCTGTAGCCTACCAGCGCAATAGGCACTAACACTGCAAGAAATGCGATTGCCACCTTTGAAGTTAATTTCATTCCTCTATTCCATTTGCATATTTGCAATAATATACTTTTCCGAACATGTTCGGGATAAAGATTATTTGAACGTTGGGGCATAAAGGGTCTCGGCACGAGCGAGCTGAACAATACCGTAAGGTAGTGCGCACGTCCGGCGGTCTTGCTCACGCACATGCTGGCGTTTCGAGGTCTGAAGCGAGCGAAGTGCTGAGAAGAGGTGAAAAATATGGTAGCGGAAAGCGAAGTGATAGAAAAGCTGAAGGGAATAATTGACCCGCACACTGCTGTGAGCGTCTATGACATGGGGTTAATCTCAGATTTAAAGGTAGCTGGCAGCGACGTAAGTTTAATTTTCACGCCTTCCTCGCCCTTCTGCCCTCTCGGAGTGCAGCTTGCGGTGGCGATAAAAAAGGGGCTGAAGGAAATCGGAGTGGAGAAGGCAGAGGTAACTGTAAAGGGTCACGTGCAGGAAGCGCAGCTAAACAGCATGCTGAAGACGCTCTAGCGATTCTCAGCACTTCGAAACGCTCAGACCTTCAAACATCGGTATGATTCGCGTTTCTCGTGCCGAGACCCACTTGCGCAAGCAAGTGCAACAGCGGGTCAAGACACGACGAGAACGAAGCGTAAGCGAGTTCGAGGAGTGGATTGAAATGGAGATGAAATGCCCCGGAAATGCAATCGTAAGGAGACCTGAGATAGTCCTGCTCACTTGCCCGAAGTGCGGTGGAGAAGTAGAGCTCTTCACAGACGAGGAGAAGGCGACCTGCGAGTGCGGGGAGATAGTATTCAGGGAAAAAACAGCTTCCTGCATGGACTGGTGCAAGTACGCAAAGGAGTGCTTTGAAAAAGGAGGCGTAAAATATGTTTAGCGGTACGATAGAGATTGACAAGGAAAAATGCGACGGCTGCGGAGAGTGCGTGGAGATTTGTCCTACTCAGGTATATGAGCTCAAGAAAGGAAAGGCAGTGTCAACGAATGCGCAGGAGTGCATAGAGTGTTGCGCCTGCGTTGAAGTATGCCCTCAAAACGCAATCACCAACAGCTCGTGCGGAGGAGGTTAAATGATAACAAAAGATATGACCCTTGCCGAGGTGCTGCGAGGGCATCCTCAGACAAGACAGGTTCTCCTAGCGCACGGCTTCTGCGACTGCTGTGGGGGCAACCTGACCCTCGAGGAAGGAGCAAGGGCAAGGGGCATAAGCGTTGAAAAACTGCTGAAAGCTCTTAATATAAATTTTTAATGTTAAATCATGTAGTTTAAAAAAAGGTGCATGTATGGAAGGGGGCAAAATAGCGTATTTGATGGACGTAGGCAGCGATGCAGTAGCTTTCAAAAGAGAATCTGCAAGGGACAGAAGGGAGCTGAGCTACAGGAAAAGCAAGTGCGTTGGCTGCTGGCTTTGCTTTGAGGTGTGTCCCGTAGAGGCTATAGATAAAAACCCGGTAGGAATAATCGAGGGCAAGGCAGTTGACCACCCATCAGTTGTTATCAACCCTGAGAAGTGCGTTCTCTGCGGGATATGCGCAGAAGTCTGCCTCTTTGATTCCCTGGATTTGAAGATAGATGGGAAGTCAATCAGAGGTCTCAAAGGTTATCCTCACTTCGACAAGCTGTACAAAATCGATGAGAATAAATGCAAGCCTAAGGACGAAAAAGCGCCACTGGTATGCAGAGATTGCGAAGACGTCTGCCCGAGAGATGCTCTGAAGTGCAGGATAGAATTCGACGGAAAAAAGGTAAAAAATATCGTGGAGAGAAACGAGAGTTTCTGCATTTTATGCACTACCTGCAAACTTGCCTGCCCGGAGAATGCGATAAGTGTGGAAAAAATATTTGAGGGCGAGATTAAAATCGATTTGGAGAAATGCCAAGGCTGCGGGGTTTGCGTTGAAGTATGTCCCTCAAAGGCGCTCGGCATGCCGAGGCCGAAGTTCGGAGAAAGAGCTGAAAAGCTCGCAGCAAGCGATGCCTGTATTTACTGCGGAGCATGTGTTAATGCATGTCCAACCGGTGCGCTCGAGGTTAAGAGGAACGGCATAAAATATAATAAGGATATGCAAAAATCATGGAGCGGCAAAACAGCAAAAATATTTGAGAAGCTGGTTTCGAGGTAATTATGTTTAAACTTGAGGTAAAGGAAGAAATCTGCTCAGGCTGCGGAAACTGCGTGGTTGCATGCCCGATAAATGCTCTGAGAGCTGCCGAGGTATCAGGCGGCAAGGGGGGCGGCGTGGAGCTGAAAATCGAAGACGGAATATCCTACGTAATCTCCGACACCTGCAACGGATGCGGCGTTTGCGTTAGGTCGTGCTCCCAAAAAGCGATGCTGCTTCATGCCCCGGAGCACTCTCCGGCATCGAGAGAGCTGATAATAAGCGAGATAAACAAGAAAGGAGAGGAAGCGGCTGTAGTAGAAGATGCTGTAGAAGAAGTAATGTTCGAAATTGATGCAAAGCGCAGGGCATTCCTGGAAAGCGTCTTAAGCTCGATGAAGAATATAAAAGTGAGATATTTAATAGAGACCGGAAAGGCAGAGGATGCGAAAAAAACAATACTGGAAAAATTAAAATGATTTCGCCCATCGAAATTCACAAGCATTTGCCCAAAGAGAACTGCGGCAAGTGCGGCACAGATACCTGCATGGGTTTTGCGGTAAGGCTGCTGAACAGAAAGGCGAATCTAAGCGACTGCCCATACCTGAAGCAGGCAAAGTATGTTCGGGCGGGCATTATACTGAAAGAAATGCTCGCACCAGTCCTGGAAGTCAAGGCAACAAAATTAGTAATTCACGAAAATCTGTGCAACGGCTGCGGAAACTGCGTCGTTGTATGCCCGCCGAACGCTTCAAGAAGCGTCGAGGCAACTGGGGGAAAAGGACCGAGCACCAACGAGGTCGTGCTCAAGATGAAAAATGGAGTCGTCGTGGAAATGGACTTGAGCTCGTGCAGGAGATTCGAGGGAGCTTCGAAAGAAGTAAAAGCAGAACCTTGTAGGTTGTGCATCGACGCCTGCCCTTTCAAGGCGATTGAATTTCTGTAGGTGAGAATATGGTAGCGGAAAGCGAAGTGATAGATGCTGAAAGAGGTATAACATGATTACCCTGCGATATTTTTCTGCAGCGATTTTATACTTCGCAGTTGCGGTTACCCTTGGAGTAGTGCTGAGCATCGACCCTTACCTGATCGGATTCAGAACTAAAGCAGCGCATGCTCACGCAGCGCTGCTCGGCTGGGTTACTCTCACGATAATGGGCGCGATGTATCAGATAGTGCCCACGATTCTGGGAGGTCAGCTTCACAGCCAGAGACTGGCAGGCTATCAGTTCTGGCTTATGAATCTCGGCATTGTTGGCTTGTTTCTGAGCTTTCTGGCGGGTGCAAAAACAGTAGTGCTCTTCGGAGTTATAACCGCGCTCGCAGGCTATCTTTTTGTTTATATAATGTACAGAACTGTGGAAAGAAAGAAGCTGAATCTGCCAATGAAATTCTTCGCAGCTGTTCTGGTTTATTTTGTTATAGTAGTAACGCTTGGAATCATATTGAGCATTAATCCCTACCCCATATCAGGAGGCAAGGTAATTACTGCGCATGCTCACGCAGCGCTGCTCGGCTGGGTTACTCTCACGATAATGGGTGCGATGTATCAGATGCTGCCGATGCTTGCGCTCAAGGAGCTTTACAGACCTGCGCTCGCCGAGAAGCAGTTCTGGCTTATTAATTTAGGCGCTGCCGGCTTGTTTTTGAGCTTTCTGGCTGGAAAAGGAACAACGCTGTTTGGGATTATAACTGCACTCGCAAGCTATCTCTTTGTTTACATAATGTACAGGACGCTCAGAACTGAGCAGAAGATGAAGCAGCCCCTCGACATAAGCGTGAAGTACTTCATCGCTGCGCTTGTTTATTTTTCGATTGTGCTCGCTCTTGGCATTGTGCTGAGCATTGACCCCTATCTTCTGCCTGGAAGGGCAATTACTGCCCATGTTCACCTTGCTTTAATAGGCTGGGTTTCAATAACCATAGTTGGAGCGATGTATCACCTCGTTCCGATGCTTGTATGGATGGAGCGCTACGGTGAAAAACTAGGCAAAGAGCCTGTGCCAGCGATAAAAGAGCTTTACAGCGAAAGAGCTGCGAACGTGCAGTTCTGGCTGCTCAACCTCGGCCTGCTCGGATTTTTCTCCGGCCTGCTTGCGCTGCAAAGAACAGCGATGATAATCTCCGGCACTGTCATTGCCCTCGGAGCTTACTACTTTGCCTATGAGATGTATAAAATTTTATATTCGAAAAGATAGAAAGGTGAGAGCATGATATACATGGACCACGCCGCAACCACGCCAGTTGACGAGAGAGTCGTGAAGGCAATGCTGCCATATCTTTCAGAAAAATACGGGAATCCTTCCTCGCTCTACGGTCTGGCGCAGGAAGCAAGGAAGGCAATGGAGGATGCGAGAGCAAAAATCGCAGGTTTAATCAACGCGAAGCCGGAGGAAATAATCTTCACCTCAGGCGGAACAGAAAGCGACAACCTCGCATTAAAGGGCGTAGCCCTTGCAAGCAAAAAAAAGCACATAATTACTTCTTCAATCGAGCACCATGCGGTGCTGAAAACCTGCGAATGGCTTGAGAAGCACGGTTTTAAAGTTACGTATTTGCCGGTTGATAGGTACGGGCTGGTTAAAGTTGAAGACGTTGAGAAGGCTATTACAAAAGATACTGCGCTCATTTCAATAATGCATGCGAACAACGAAATAGGCACGATAGAGCCGGTCGAAGAAGTTGGAAAAATTGCAGAGGAGCACGAAATTTATTTCCATACTGATGCTGTGCAGAGTGTCGGAAAAATCCCGGTAGACGTCGAAAAAATGAATATAAACCTGCTTTCAATCTCATCGCACAAGATTTATGGACCTAAAGGCGTAGGGGCGCTTTACATAAGGAGAGGCACGAGAATAGAAGCCCTCCAGCACGGCGGGGGTCACGAACGAAAATTGCGCTCGGGCACTGAAAACGTCTCAGGAATTGTCGGCTTTGGAAAGGCAGCAGAAATTGCGAGGCAGGAGATGCTAAGCGAGACTGAGAGGCTGAGCAAGCTGAGGGACAGACTCATTGAAGGAGCGCTTAAAATCGAGAACTCCTGGCTAAACGGACACCCGACAAAAAGGCTTCCGAACAATGCGCATTTATGCTTCAAATTCATCGAGGGCGAGTCGCTGATACTCGAGCTGGACTTCAATGGAATTGCGGCCGGCACAGGAAGCGCATGTTCTTCTCGCAGCCTTGAGCCCAGCCATGTTTTAACCGCAATAGGTTTGAGACCAGAGGAAACCCACGGCTCTCTGAGATTTACGCTGGGCAGGAGCAATACCGATAAAGACGTTGAGCAGGTGCTTTCTGTGCTTCCTGGAATAGTGGAGAGGTTCAGAGCAATCTCTCCGTTCAAAAAAGATTTCAGGGAGTATGAGAGTGCGTTGCTTAAGGAGCACCACAGCTCAGGAGTGGATTGAAATGTATAGCGACAAATTGATAGAGCATTTCAGAAACCCGAAAAACATGGGAAGGATGGAAAACCCGGACGGCGTAGGCAAGGCAGGCAATCCTGTCTGCGGCGACGTCATGTACCTCTACATAAAGGTGAAGGACAACAAAATCGACGACATTAAATTCGAGACCTTCGGCTGCGCAGCAGCTATTGGAACAAGCAGCATGATTACCGAGATGGCGAGGGGGAAAACCCTCGAGGAAGCGATGAAGATAAGCAAGCAGGACGTGGAGGGCGAGCTCGGCGGACTGCCGCCCATAAAGAGGCACTGCTCGAATCTCGCAGCAGATACTCTTAGAAAGGCTATCGAGGACTACCTCTCGAAGAAGAAAAAATGACTAATTTTTTTCTTAGATGCTCAAACCGAAGTATCTCTACGAATAATAGTAGACATCGAAAATAAGAAGGTGAAAAATGAGCGAAGCAAAATGCAGCAACTGCGGCAGAAGCGATGAGGAAGTGAAGCTCATCCAGTACCGCCACAAGGGAAAGGATGCGTTCGTGTGCGTGCACTGCCTGCCGATGTTCATACATGGATAATTATTCTTTGATTGGCAGAGGCTCTATGCGGGGAATCTCCATGCCATCAAAATGTTTATCCAAAGAAACTATTCCATCGGCATTTAAACTCAAGGCTGCGGAATATTGAATCGAGTCCTCGATATCCAGGTTTTTTTCGAGACTTATATCTATTGCCTCGAGCTCGTCTTGAATCTTTGTGTCGTAAATGCTCAATCCTTTGTATCCCGTCAAACTTGCCAAAAATATTCTGAGTTCTTTTTTCTTTTTTAAACTCTCCATTATGATAATAATAGAATGAATCGAAAAATCCGTTATAACTCCGAACTCTTTTCCGTCTCTGAGAAGGGTTAAAAAATGAGCGCATTGTTTTTTCTTTGACCTGGCGAGCATGACTTCCAGGAAAATATTCGTATCAATGAGGTACATACTTCCCAGCCCATAATTTTCTGGCCATGTGCTGGAGTTCGACGGATTCGATTTTTACGCCTGCAAGCAGCCCTTCAATAGCCTTGACGGGGTCGTCTTTGAACTTTGCTTCTTCCTTTTCTCTCGGCGAAGCCAGCCACTTTTGGAATGCCTCTTCAGCAGCTTTGCTTAAAGCGCCCTTCCCATAGCCGAAGCGCTTCATTGCCGTTTCTCTAAACTTTTTCTCCACTCTTTTGGATAGCTGAACACGGATTCCAGACATAATACTATTTGTCCATATGGTACTATATAAATATTACTAAATGTTAGCTTTTCATCCCAGCAACTTCCCTGAAAGCATTTAAAACTTTGTTTATTTCTTCTTCGCTCAGCCCGTAGACGCTCATCTTCACGTGCTTGCTCAAGCCCTTGTGCAGTCCAACGATGCCTCGCTTCTGCATTTCCTCAGCGAGGAAGAAGCCCTTGCGCTTGTGCGTCTTTGAGATTTCCCAGAAGAGAGGCGTTTCGAAGTGCAGGAGATGATGCCTGTGCGGTCTCTCGCCGAGCAGCATTAGGTCGCCTATGTTTTCCATTTCTTTTATGAATTTCTCGCTCTTTTTCGTCTCTTCTTCCCAGCGCTTCACTCTTTCTTTCACGTACGGAAAAGAGAGCATGGAGCTGATGAGCGGCAGACCGCCGATGCTGCATCCGAATACGTTTGGAATTTTCTTGCCGAAGACCCTGCCTGTCCAATCAGGTTTTGCGCTGGAGGTTGCAAACAGCTTTTTGCTCCACTCGAAGGA
>JACRDW010000040.1 GCA_016212785.1 Methanobacteriota archaeon
AATTTTTCGCCTGAGAAGTAAACTTTATTAACCAAGAATGAGAGGTAACATCATGTTTCATCCAGGAAAAGTGCTGACGGTTTTTTCGCCAGATGATAAAGATGTGCACTCGGCAGACGGCTCAACGCAGGCGATGCTGCTGATGTGGGATGAGAATTTGCTCACGCTTCAGGTCGACCCGCGCATCGCAGGAAAGATTAAGGAAGAGGATGTGGTGCTGGCTGACTACTCCCCAGTAGCCTCAAACGTTCCTGCGCCGAAGATGACCGTTACCAAAATTTTGAAAGGCGAAAATGCTGATAGAGTGTGGAAGGAATACAAGGAGCATTTCAAAAAGAGAAAGGAAAAACCGAGCAGTGCGCAGGCTGTGCAGGTTCCCGTAGGGTATAGATAGTTAGCTTTTGAAAGCTCTTTTTATACTCTTTTCAAACGGCGCTCCGAGAACTCCCTTCTCGGTTATTATCCCGGTGATATACTTGTGCGGCGTTACGTCGAAGGCCGGGTTTAATATTTCCGCACCACTCGCAGCGGTTCTCTTTTCGTTGAAAAATTCTATTTCTTTTTTATTTCTGAATTCAATTGGAATTTTCTCACCTGAAGAAATGCCTAAATCTATCGTAGAGAGCGGCGCAGCGACGTAGAAAGGAATTTTATGTTCCTTCGCCAGCACCGCAACGCCGTAAGTTCCGATTTTATTCGCCGCATCGCCGTTTGCTGCGATTCTGTCAGCGCCCACGATTATTTTTGTAACTCCGTAATTCTTCATGACAAATGCTGCGGTGCTGTCAGTTATAACAGTTACAGGAATTCCTTCCTGCACAAGTTCGAAGGCAGTCAATCTTGCTCCCTGCAGCAGAGGTCTTGTCTCGTCCGCAAATACCTTTATTTTCCTGCCCTTTTGCTGCGCAGCTCTTATTACGCCCAAAGCTGTTCCGAAGCCGGCAGTCGCGAGCGCGCCTGCATTGCAGTGCGTTAATATGACGTCGCCGTCCTCTATGAGCGCTGCACCATATTCGCCAATTTTCTCGTTGGTGTCGATGTCCTCGCGGTATATTCTCAGCGATTCCTTAACAACTGCCTCGACCACGTTGTTTGAGTTTCTGGCTTTTTCCATAACTCTGTCCAAAGCCCAGAATAAATTCACAGCGGTCGGTCTTGTTTTTTTGAGCCTCTCGCTGGATTTTTCCAGCTCGCTCAAAATCCTTTCTCGACTCTCTCTGGAATTTTGCAGCGCAGTCAGCGCAAGCCCGAACGCTGCAGCAACGCCTATCGCAGGCGCTCCCCTGATTCTGAGATTCTCGACAGCCTCTGCGATGCACTCTGCGCTGTCGCACTCGATATATTTCAGCTCCAGAGGGAGTAAAGTCTGGTCAATTAAAACTACCCTGCCGTCTTTAAATTCAATCGTCTTCATGCTTATCACAATATAATTGCCGCTTATTAAAGTTTATATTTATGAACATTAAAATTTCAAGCATGGCGCTTATAGGCATAACGGTGTTCGCAAAGGACAGAAAAGGTCTGCTCAGGGATATAACCACGATTATCGCAGCGCACGATGTGAACATAAAATACATACAGCAGTTTTTACAGGACGATGAAATACAGATTTACTTCGAGCTGGAAGAAGTCAAAGACGCTGAAAAGCTCATAAACGAATTAAAGACTGTGCAGGACGTAATCAGCGTTGAGATTTACCGCCCGTTCGAGCAGATTTACGGAAAACGGATAATTGTAATAGGCGGCGGTGCACAGGTTGCACAGGTAGTACTGGGCGCGGTAAGCGAGGCAGACAGGCACAACTTGCGCGGCGAGAGGATAAGCGTGGACACCATTCCTCTTGTCGGAGAGGACAAAATTGCAGAAGCGGTAAGGGCAGTCGGCCGCCTCCACAGGGCTGCGATTCTCGTTTTAGCAGGCTCCATAATGGGCGGCGAGGTGACGAAGGCTGTGCAGGAGCTTCGCGAAGATTACGGAATTCCTGTAATTTCTCTGAACATGGCGGGCAGCGTCCCGGAAGCCTGCGACTTAGTCGTTACCGACCCGGTTCAGGCAGGCGTGATGGCGGTAATGCACGTAGCCGAGACTGCAAAGTTCGACATCAGGAAGATCGAGGGGAAGAAGTTCTAGAATACTCTTTTCACCCAGCGAATTGTGTCAAAGTCTCTATCGTTAGAATATATCTCCTTTATTCCGAGCCTACTCATCTGGGAAGCGATGATTAAATCATCCCACATTTGCCACCCTGCTTTTGTTTCCTCCTGAAGTGCATATGCAGAGACTACATCTAAAAACGTTGTGTCCTCTTTACTCAAAGACGGAAGAGAACGGAGAAGGTCGATAAACATCGGTATCGCTCTTTCCAGCTTTTTCCACTTCAAATATGCACACACTTGAGCTATGACCAGCGTAGAGGTTGCTGCTTTTTCGCCTTTCTCTATCGTGCTTAGTATATCTCCTGCTCTTTTTCCGTAAAAAGGGTCGTCTGCAAGATGGTACACGAATATATTAGAGTCAACGAATCTCATTCCTGCCGAGAGCCTCCTCCACTTCCTCCAGTTTGATTTTATGCCTCGCTATCCTCAAACTCATATCCACCCACTTGCTTTTCGTTGTCAGATAGCCGAGCGAAATAATCTCTGGTCTCAGCTTTGCGTAGCGAGAGATGTTTTGTGGGGTTATGCCTCCGCTGAGCTCGATGGTTACTTTTTTCCTTAATTTCTTTTTCTCAAGCTCCTGCATGACTTTTTTTATTTCCTTCGGCAGCATGTTGTCCAGCATTATTATAGCTGCTCCGCACTCGCCGGCTTTTATAGCATCTTTCAGCGAGGAAACCTCAACCTCGACTTTCCTGTTCTTTTTCTTCGCTTTTTTTATCGCACTCTCCAAGCCTACGAGAGCAATGTGGTTGTCCTTTATCAGGACTGCGTCGCTCAGCCCGAACCTATGGGGCGCTCCTCCTCCGAGCACGATTGCTTTTTTCTCGAAGTATCTAAAGCCCGGGGTGGTTTTTCTTGTGCCTGCAATCGTTACGCCGTATTTTTTGCATTTTTTTACAAGAGCGTTAGTCGCAGTTGCAACTCCGCTCATGCGCATGAGAATGTTCAGCAGCAGCCTTTCAAGCGTGAGAATTTTTCTGGCATTTCCATGAATTTTCATTATCACATCGCCCTTGCGAATTTCGTCGCCGTCTCTGAAAAAGGCGGTGCACCTGAGATTGAAATACTTCAGCAGCGCGCTGCACTCTCTAACTCCTGCTAAAATTGCACTCTCTTTCGCTATAATTTCTGCCCCTGCCTCTAGACCTTCGGGAATGACGCTCTGCGTCGTTATGTCCGCAAAGCCTACGTCTTCTTTAAAAAACTCCAGCAATTTTGAAATCATGAAAATAATTTCATACCGCATTGGTTATAAGAATTACCATGAGGTGATTGTGCCAGAGAACTGCGTGGCAAGCGTAAGCGAGTTTGAATAAAACTAGTGTAGTAGTGAAATCGCCCAGACTTCACCCTTTCTGCGTAACCTGCCTGAATATTTTGAGACCTTTTTCAGTTATAGTGTAGCCTTTCTGATTTTTCTGCGCCGCAGCTTTTGCAAATTCTCTGTCTTCTAATTCTTTCAATGCCTTGCTGACTAACTGCTCGGGCATTCGAAGCCTGTGAGAAATCTCTGCCTGCGTTGCAAATCCCGCGCTCAGCATTTCCAGAATTCGCAGCCTGTTTTTCCCTGCTTTTATGAAGCCCATGCTTGCGTAGTCCATTATATCTCCACCTTTCACTAAATTTAAGTAGGCGGAACAATATAACACTTTTCATGAGGGTTGCAATAATCGGCTGCGGAGCAATTGGAAGCATAATCGCAAAGGCGATAGCAGACGGGGCGGTTCCCGCAGAGCTGGTATTGCTCTGCGACGCTGACAGAAAGGCTGCGGAAAAAGTTTCGGGGTTTTTTAAAAGAAAGCCGAGAATAGCCGAGAGCATCGAGGAAATTGTAAATTCCAATGCAGACCTCGTTGTAGAAGCTGCCTCGCAGGGGGTGGTAAAGCTTTTTGCCCCTAAGATTCTAAGCTCAAAAAAGAGCATGATGTTAATGAGCGTGGGCGCGCTTGCTGACGAGAAATTTTTTGATAAAATTAAAAAAGTTGCAGAAAAAAAAAGAGTAAAACTCTACCTGCCGTCGGGAGCAATCGGCGGCCTGGACGCACTTAAGTCTGCATCCGCGGCAAAGATTTATGAAGTTACTCTGACGACCACAAAGCCTCCGAATGCGCTGAAGGGAGCTCCGTACTTGACTGAGAAGGGCATAGACGTAGGAAAAATAAGGAAAAAAACAATTTTGTACGAGGGCAGCGCTACAGAGGCGATTAAAAAATTCCCTGCAAACGTTAACGTCGCGGCAACGCTCGGCCTTGCAGGAATAGGAGTGAAGAAAACTAAAGTAAGGGTTGCGGCAGACCCAAGCATTGACAAGAACGTTCACGAAATTTTTGCAAGAGGAGACTTTGGAGAGTTTAAATTCAAGGTCGAAAACGTGCCCTCTCCGCAGAATCCGAGGACGAGCTATCTTGCAGCTTTGTCAGCGATTGCGACGCTGAAGAAAATAACATCGCCTGTAGAAATCGGCACGTAGAGTGATTTGAATGATAGACGAAAAAACAGAGATAGAGAGGCTGAAAAAAGACTGCATTATTCTTGCGCACAACTATCAAATTCCTGAGATTCAGGACGCCGCAGACTTCGTCGGAGATTCTCTCGGTCTGTGCCAGGAGGCAAAGAAGGTAGACAAGCCTTACATTCTGTTTTGCGGAGTAGATTTCATGGCAGAGAGCGCTGCGATTTTAAACCCTGGCAGGACAGTTCTCATGCCTGAGTTAAAAGCTCGCTGCCCGATGGCAGCGATGCTTCCCGCTGCGCAGGTCAGAGAAGCCAGGGAAAAACATCCGAAGGCTGCTGTTGTTTTGTACGTAAACACGCTCGCTGAAGCTAGGGCAGAGGCAGACGTTACGTGCACCTCTGCAAATGCTGTGGAGATCATAAAGGCTCTCGACGAGGAAGAAATTATTTTTGGACCAGACAAAAATCTCGCCTGGTTTGTGCAGCAGCGCTGCGGGGATAAAAAAATAATACCTATTCCGGCTCACGGGCACTGCAGAACGCATATACTGATTAAGAGAGAAGACGTTCTTGAGCTCAGAAAAAAATATCCAAACGGTGAAGTGCTAATTCACCCCGAGTGCACGCCTGAGGTGCAGGTTCTTGCAGACCGCATATGCAGCACAGAGCAGATGGTCAGGAGAGCAAGGGAATCACAGGGCAGGGAATTCATAATAGGCACTGAAACAGGCCTGCTGCACAGGCTTAAAAAAGAGAACCCTGACAAGATTTTCATTCCTGCATTGAAAAAAATGATTTGCCCGACGATGAAAATGAACACCTGGGAGAAATTTTTGATAGAGCTGAGAGAAAGGAAAAACGTTGTTAGAGTTGCTCCTGAAATTGCGGAGAGAGCGAGAAGAGCTACCGAGAGAATGCTGGAGCTGAGCAAATAGAGGGGGATATGCAAAAAAGACCATACGAGCGTTCGTGGAAACTGCTGATAGGAATACCGGATGGCTCACTTATAGACTTTGAAACTACTGGATTGGACCCACGCTGTGATGAAATAGTAACATTCGGCTATATCGAAGGTAGCGCTTTAAAAATTATTCAAAGAGAAAGAGGAGTCGAAGCAGATTTTCTCAAGATTATCGGACGAGATTTGAAACGCCTGCCACAGCCTTTCTATGCCTACAAGGCGGGGTTCGAGCGGGATTTTATTAAGACTAAGTTTGGGCTTAACGCGAGATTTGTGGATTTGATGGAGCCGTGGAGAGAGAAGGCAGCCGAGAAGAAAATTAAGTGGCCGAAGCTCGGCGAGCTGATATCAGAACCAGAAGAATATTTTGGTGGAGAAGTGATTAGAGGTAAAGATGTACCAGAGCTTTGGAGAAAATATCTCAGAACAAAAAACTTTAAGCACCTCCAACCGATTATACGGCACAATCAAATAGACTTATTGCGAGAGCTAGTTCTTCTGATTCACTACTCGCTAGCTACAGCTTCGCAGGATTTATAAAACCCGCTCTAATCGCATGGTCTGCCAGCACTAGAGCGAGCATTGCCTCGCACACAGGCAGCACTCTGGGCACGATACATGGATCATGTAGTCCTTTTATCGAGATTGTTGCATTCTGTATTTTTTCTAAATCCACAGTTTTTTGTTCTTTTGCTATCGAGGAAGTCGGTTTAACGGCAGCTCTTACCACAATCGGCATTCCGTTCGAAATGCCTCCGAGGACGCCGCCAGAGTTGTTCGTAAGAGTTTTCACTCTGCCCTTCTCAACGTAGAATGCGTCGTTATTCTCAGAGCCTTTTTTCTTCGCAGCCTCAAACCCTGCACCTATCTCTACGCCTTTTACTGCACCTATGCTCATGAGCGCTTTAGAAATGTCTGCGTCCAGCTTGTCGAATACCGGCTCGCCCAAACCGACTGGCACGTTTAGAGCTATAAGCTCGACCACGCCGCCCACAGAGTCTCCTTCCTTCTTCGCCTTCAGAATTTCCTCTTCCATCTTCTTTGCAATTTTTAAATCAGCGCATCTTACGATGTTTTTTTCTGCATTTTTCCTTATATCCTCGATTGCTATCTCTCCTACCCCTATTCCGTGTATCTCCTTGGCGTGCCCGAGAATTTCAATTCCCAGCTTTGCAAGCAGTTTCTTTGCTATCGCACCTGCTGTTACCCTTCCGACAGTTTCCCTTCCGGAAGCCCTTCCGCCGCCCCTCCAGTCCCAGTGCCCGTACTTCACCGCATAGGTAAAATCCGCATGGTTCGGTCTGGGCTTGTTTTTCAGCTCCAGATATGGCGATGAGTCAAAATCTTTGTTGTACACGAGCATCGCTATTGGCATACCTGTAGTCCTGCCCTCAAAAACTCCTGAGAGAATTTTTACCTCGTCCTTCTCCGCCCTCTGCGTCGTAACCACGCTCTGCGCAGGCCTGCGCCTATCTAATTCTCTTTGAATATCTTCCTCGCCCAGCTCTAATCCGGCAGGACAGCCGTCCACAACCACGCCCACCGCAGTGCCGTGCGACTCTCCGTAAGTAGTTATTCTAAAAGCACTGCCAAAAGTATTTCCCGGCATGCTCTGCTGTTTGTCCGCTAACTTATATATATTTTATCAAGAAGTCCATTGCATTTATATTAGATGATGCCATACTGTAAATCATGGACGAGCTGTGGAGAAATATTCAAAGCGTAAAGAAAGATTTTAAGAAAGAAGTGGAGCTTATCGAGAGGGTACTGAACCTGAGCATTCCTAGTTCACCTCCTGCAATACTATACAATGCTTCAAAACACTTGATAACCGGCGGGAAGAGAATCAGACCGATTCTCCTCGCTCTATCATTCAATGCCGTAAACAGCAAAAAAAGCCTCGAATATGTGCTTCCAATCGCAACGGCAGTTGAGCTTATACATACCGCAACGATAATTCACGACGACATACTCGACAAAAGCCCAAGGCGCAGGGGAGTCGAAACTGTGAATGTGAAGTGGGGGGACGACATCGCTCTCATTGCAGGTGATTTAATTTTCTCAAGAGCTTTTGGTCTCGTAGCTGCGCACGGAGATAAGAGAGTCGGAGAGGTTATATCCGATGCGTGCAGGAGGCTCGCCGAGGGTCAGGTGCTCGAAAATATGCATACTGGAGACATTAAAATGACAGAAGAAGTCTATCTCGAAATCATAGAGAGAAAAACTGCTGCTCTGTTCGAGGCATGCACGAAATGCGGGGCGATATTAGGGGGCGGCGGCCAAGAGGAAATCGAAGCGCTGTCCAGATACGGCTACCTGCTGGGTATTGGTTTTCAAATGACCGACGATATACTGGACGTAAACGCAGGTGAAATAAAACTCGGCAAGCCGATAGGTATGGACGTCGGTCTGGGAAAACCGACCTTCGTAATCCTGCATGCTCTCAAAGCTGCAAATAATAAAGATAAGAAGACTTTAGAGGAGATGCTCCACGAAAAAAAGAACTCTATGGGGGATGTAAAAAAAGCACTCAAAATAATCAGGAGCACGAATTCCATAGAATACGCTTCAAAAAGAGCCAGGTGGTTTATAACAAGTGCCAAAAAGGAGCTTGGTGTGTTAAAAGATAGTGACTCGAAAAAAGCTCTGGAGCTTATAGCAGACTATGCAGCGAGCAGGGAGTTCTGATGAAAAAAGATACGCTGCTGACCAAAAAACAGGTGGAAGTTTTAAGGCTGAGGGCGCAGGGCTATTCGCAGACAGAAATCGCAAAAAAATTTGGAACTTCAAGGGCAAATAT
>JACRDW010000042.1 GCA_016212785.1 Methanobacteriota archaeon
AGAAAAAATCGAGGAAGAAATAAGCAAGGAAAAAATCATACTGTTCAAACAAGCGTTCAAAATTAAGGTGGAGGAATCTGAGCTGGAGCATGTAAGAGCGCTGAGAAGAGAGGAGGAAAAAATTTTCTCCAGGCTTCTGGAGCTGAATTCGGAAATAGAGCGCCTTGAAAGAGACAGCTATCTAGAGCTTCTTGTTATGAGGGAAAAGCTTCAAAACATAATCCAGAAAACCGGGGCGCTTGCAAACTTTGGCGCGATGCCGCACACCTTTGTTCTAGGCTGCTGGGCAGCGAGAAAAAATACTGATAGAGTTATAAGGGCTCTGGACAGAGCAACAGACAATTCCTGCATAATTGTTACAGAAGAAGTAAAGCCCGGAGAAGAAGCGCCAACGCTGCTGGAGAATCCCTGGTTTATAAAGCCGTACGAAATACTCACGGAAAGCTATGGAGTTCCAAAGTATGGCGAAGTGGACCCCACGCCTATCCTTGCGATAACCTTTACAGCATTCTTTGGCATAATGTTCGCAGACATAGGCTATGGAATAACTTTGAGTTTTCTGAGCCTGATTGTTTTTATAAAAACCACCAAAGCAGATGTTTTCCAGAAAAACCTTAATCTCATACTTCTCTACGCAGGTACTGCTTCTTTTGTGTTCGGCCTGTTGTTCGGGGAATTCTTCGGAGGCTTGATGAAGGTAGCACCGCTGTGGAGGGAGCCTGTTGAAAACATAGAACTGCTGTTCCTGCTCTCTATGAGCGTTGGTATATCTCACATCTCAATAAGTATACTTTCTAGATCAGTGAGCGATTTTTTGGGCGGGAGAGCAATGTGGTATCCACTCTCTCTTTTAGTCGTTCTCTGGTCAGGCGTTTTTCTTGTTGCACTCTCCAGCTACTATGCAAGGTATACCATGGTCCTCGGCATAGCACTGCTTCTGGCAGGCAAGAGGATTGAAGCGCTTGAAGAACTTTTGGTTCTGTGTGCGAATATAATCTCCTACTCGAGAATTGCTATTCTGTGCTTGCTGCATGTTACGATAGCAAGACTGCTCGTCTCTGCCCTGCTTTTTCTTCCAGCAGGTATCTTGGGCATAATTACAGGCGCAGCGCTGTTCCTATTCGGAGTCGTTCTAATCTTAGCTTCGGGGGTTTTTCTGGTCTTTATTCACTCTCTGAGGCTGCACTGGCTGGAATTCTTCAAGAGATTTTACTCAGGTGTTGGAGAAAGATTTAAGCCATTTGCTGCACGTAGGGAGTACACATACGTGATGAGATGATAAGAAAAATACTGCTCCCGACTGACGGCTCGGCGTTCTCTGAGAGCGCTTCCAAGTACGCAATATTTCTTGCGAAAAAGTGCGGAGCAGCGCTAACAGCGCTCCACGTGATTAGCGTTGAGCCGCCAAAAAAGCTCGGCACAGAAAGCATTGAAAAAGAAAAGGCAAAGCAGGCTGAGCTCTGCTTTAGGAGCGTAGAGGAGAGAGGAAAAGCAGAGGGCGTGGAGCTGAAAACAAAGATTCTGGTATCCAGGTCTATATGCGGTGCAATACTGGAGGAGGCTGAGGAGGGAGGCTACGACATCATAATCATGGGCTCTCACGGCATTTCGGGATTCAAGAAATTCCTGCTCGGAAGCGTTTCTGAGGCTGTTGTGCACAAGGCTGCGCTGCCGGTGCTGATTATCCATTCCTAAATAATTAAATTTAAGTACTAGATGTTTAAAACTAAGCATATAAATCAAGGAGGCACAACATGGCAAAGATGGTTGGAAAAAGCCTTTTAGGGAGGAATGTGGTAAGCGACAGGGGTACTGTAATTGGCAGACTGACGGACTTGTCGATAGAAACCCTAGCCGGGAAAATAATGATGCTGGTAATAAAGCCGGGAAAGGATATAGATGCGAGATTTTTCAGGCTGAATGAAAGAGGAGAAATACTCATACCTTTTACGGCTGTAAAAGCTGTCAAAGACGTTATAATTATAAACGAAGGGGGGATTCCAAGAGCGTGAGTCTTGCGCACCAGCTTCCTAACGGAATTGCTGCGCTTCACTTGCGTAGCAAGGAAGCGGGTACTGCGCCTAGTTCTCTTCCGTAAGGAAGATGGTAAATCCGCCAGCTTTCTATCGAAATTGCTGCGCTTCACTAGAGCGGGGCTTCGTAATTTTTAACTTAGATATCCTCTTGCCCCTCATTTTTTCCACAGCTATCGTTATATTTTTAATCCTTGTTTTTTCTCCTGCCGAGGGAATCCTGCCAAATTTGTTGAACACCAAGCCTCCAATCGTTTCGAAATCTTCTTCGGGCAGGTTTAAGCCAGCTGCTTCATTCAGCTCTTTTATGCTCGTCTTTGCGTCCACGAGCACTCTGTGCTCGTCGAGTATCTCTATAGGCGGTTCCTCGGCATCGTACTCGTCCAGTATTTCTCCGACTATCTCCTCAAGCAAATCTTCTAGAGTTATCAAGCCTGCCGTGCCCCCGTATTCATCCACAACTATTGCTATCTGCGTCCTTTTTTCCTGCATTTCTCTAAAGAGCTCGCCCAGCTTCTTGGTTTCCGGTACGTAGTATGTGGGTCTTATAATGTCTCTCAGTGCAGCGCCTTTCTGCTCCTTGAGATAGTGCAGCAAATCGTGGGCGTTGACGATTCCAATTATGTTATCGATGCCTCCCTGGTACACAGGTATCCTGTGGTGCTTTGTTCTGAGCACGATATTCAGTGCTTTATTTAAATCAAGATTTACGTCCACGCAGTCCATATCAACTCTCGGAATCATCACTTCCCTTGCAACTTTGTCCGTGAATTCAAAAATGCTGTGTATCATCTCCCTCTCCCTCTTCTCAATAGTACCTTCCCTCTCGCCGACCTCGACGAGCATTTTTATTTCTTCCTCAGTTACGTATGGGCTCAGCTTTTTCACTTCTCCCCCAAACGGCTTGAGGATTATTTTTGTGATGAAGGCAAGAGCTCTGACCAGTGGGTAGAGAACGTTAACCAGGAAATCCAGCGGCTTCGCAACCAGCAAAGACATTCTCTCCGCCTTTTGAAATCCAAGAGATTTTGGGGTTATTTCACCGAAAACCAGTATCACAAAGGTGAATACGCCTATAGCTATCCCGACACCCTTGCTCCCGAAGAAATTTATTGCAAGCGACGTTGCGATTGCCGCTGCGCTCACGTTTACTATGTTGTTGCCCACCAAGATGGTAGCCAGCAGTCTGTTCGGATGCTCCATCAGTCTTTGTACCACTAGTGCGCTCTCGATGCCCTCCTCACCGAGCTTTCTTATGCGAAGTTTGTTTGAGGATATCAGTGCAGTCTCTGCGAGGGAGAAGAATGCGGACATGAAAAGGAGCGCAAGCAGAGCTATTATCTCAAGCATTTTCATTCCACTAAGACCGCACTTACGCTGCCGTCCTGCCCGGGGCGGGAAGTTACTCTCGCTTTTCCGATTTCAGTATTTATTATCGCCCCTTTCGTAATTATATTCCTCCTGACGAAGTGAGGATTAGCAGAATTTTCAATTACGCCTAAAATTTTTGCGGTCTTGGTTTCCTTGGTTTTTGGATTTACTACGTTTGCGCTCTCTGCGATTAGAAGCCTTGTTTTATAGTCGCCTCCTCTCACTCTAATTTGCACAGCGCTTCTCTTGCCTACCGCTACTTCAGTATGCTCTCTTCCCATCTCAAACTTTCTTTTCTTTCTGTGCGCTCTATATCTGCCGCCGGTTTTTTTCCTTACAGATTTGCTCTGCCATAAAGCCATTTTTACACCTTTTTTGAACGGAGTTCAAGATTTTCTACGTTCAAGAATAAAAAGTTTGTGGAGGCAGTGCTCCATAAAGTATTGCAGCGCCAACTAGAATAAATACCGCCGCTGCAAAT
>JACRDW010000043.1 GCA_016212785.1 Methanobacteriota archaeon
AGGCAGTTAATGGGCGCGCTTGGAGCTGAAAAAGAAAGAATCAAGATTATCGATGGAGATGCAGATGCTCCGCAGAAATTTGCATACGCCGTAAGTAATTTTGTAAGGAGTCTAAATTCAATGCCAGCACTGGGGCTGGGAAAGAAAAAAGCGGCTGAACTCGATGACCTGTTAAAGGGAGAAATACCGGAGCGGAAAATGCTGCTCCGGATAGTTCAGAGCCTGTCCAAGAAATTGGGTATAAAATCAAAAGATATTAAAGGAAACTACGCATTCGGCGACCTTGTGGTAGATTACAATAAGTGCACCCTCTGCGGTGCGTGCGCGAGTCTATGTTCCACTGAGGCGCTAACGAGCACCCCGGAAGACCTGCCTACGATTACCTTCGTGCATGCTTACTGCACTGCGTGTGGAATATGCGAGAAAATATGTCCGGAAAAAGCGCTGAAAGTTCGAAGGATGCTGGACTTAGAGCGTTTTGTGAGCGTAAAACCACACGAGTTAAAAACAGAGCTCATCAGATGCGCCAAATGCGGCAAACCAGTTATGGCCGCTACCGCATACAAAAAACTTTCAGCTCTCTTTAAAAAGAGAGAATTAGAACTTTTAGGAATGTGCAGGGACTGCAAAAATTTATTTTAAAAATATAAAAAAAAGAGAGATCGGCTGAGCCGATCTTACGGCACTCCGTACAGCGCCTTTATTTTGCTTTCTGCACCATGGCACTGGGTACATACCAGTTTGTTTAGGTCTGGTTTGAAGATATTCGGGTTCTGTATGGTTAATGCAGTTACATAGTCTGCCTTGCCCTCCATCTCCGGTTTAAAAACGTAGTACCTCGTCCAGTCTTTTTGCACCGGGTGCAGAATGCCACCGCGCACTATACCTCTGGTCTCCATTCCAGTTGCTGGCACCCAGCTCTCGTGGCACTGCGTGCACTCAAACTCGAGCTTGCTGGACTCCAAGTGCTTCCGATGGGCTGGAAGTATGTTTGCGTTTTTAGTTGTGTCGCCCTTAATATTATCGCCGTGGCAGCCCAAGCATTTCTGATTGGCTGCCAATGTATAGCTGACTGGAACTTTTGGAGGCGGCGTCGTTTCAGGTGGACCTGGCAGAATACATCCTGCTGTCACTATTGCAAGAACCATCGCAACTGCAAAAAGCATTATTCTCTTTTTCATGTTTACATTCTCCTAGGGCTTCAAGTATACTGCAGAAGGACTCGTGGCATCTGCCTCAACCAGTCTTGCCTGCCTCTCGCGTTTAACCAGGGACAGCTCGTTTATATCGCCGTATGTCAAAGTCTTCGTCATACAGGTCTGTACGCATGCAGGCTCTATGCCCTTGTCTATCCTGTGAACACACAGGGTACACTTAGTGGTGACTTTCTTCTCGCTGTCAAACTGTGGAGCGCCGTATGGGCATGCCCAGACGCAGTACCTGCAGCCTATGCACTTGTTGGCGTCTATGAGAACTATGCCGTCCGAATCGCGCTTGGAAATAGCCCCAACCGGGCAGGCTGCCTTGCAAGGCGGCTTGCCGCAGTGCATGCACGCCATGCTGACTGGATACCTCTTTACGTTGGGATATGCTCCTGTCTCGATTTTTACTACCCTTCTCCAGAGTGCGCCCTCCTTAACGTCGCGGTTGTTCTCCTGCTTGCACGCATAGACGCATGCATTGCAGCCGACGCAGTTCGCAATGTTTACCATGAATCCTAGTTGCTTTGCCATTTTTCCTCACCTCACGCCTTCGTAACTTTGACGCAGCACTCTTTGTGCAGCGCCTGTCCAGCTACCGGGTCGCTCTTTGTTGGTCTAAGCCATGCATCGTGGTGTCCCTTGCCCTTTGCAACGCTGCCCAATGCCCAGTGCCCGAAGCCGTGCTGCTGCCCCACAACCTGCGGGTGGACGCCTTCGGTAACCCAGGCGATGCCCTGCACCTTGCCGTACTTGTTCTCTATGTTTACCTTGTCTCCGGTCTTTATGCCGAGGCTTGCTGCGGTCTTGGTGTTGATGTAGAGCGGGTTGTAGCCCTTGAGCTCCATTAGCCACACGTTGTTGAAGGTCCTTGTATGGGTATGTGAAATCTCTTTCCAGTTGATTAGATACAGCTCGCCGCTTTCCGGCTGCCAGTCCCTCGGAGTGTAGGCTGGCAGCGGGTCCAGAGTAACCCCATTCCTGTCCTTCTTGCCAGCTTCGAGTTCCTTGGTTTTAAACTGAGCCTTCTTCGTAGCGGTTGCAAAGCCTGCATATATCTTGTCTGCGACCTTCACGCCCACGACCTTTCCGTCCTTGTCTTTTACGAGTCCGTCAGCATCTACCTTGCCGCCCTCCGGCATTGCTACCTCTTTCACGTATTTCTTATATTTTGTCGGAGCTGCTTTGTCAATCCAGACTGCGCCCGGGAGCGCTTTTATCTCTTCAAGCGTCATTTTTGGAGTGCCGTTCTTCACTTCCTTGCTCAGGAACTCTTCGTACCACTTGTTGAGGTCCTCAACTTTCTGGCCAGACATTGCACCTATGGAGAAGAACTCCTTGCCGTCCTTGTCTTTGATGCCCAGCTTCCTGCCGAGGGCAGCCACGAATTCAACCTCTTTGAGCTGCCCGAATATCGGATTCACAGCAGGCTGCCTCAGACCGAGAGCCGACCATGTAACCCAGTTGCTGTTCCAGTCGTACCTCTCGAGGTAAGTTGTTCCGGGTATCACGATATCTGCCAGAAGGGCAGTCTCACTGATGTGAGTATCAACCACAACAAGGAACTCCAGCTTCTTTAGAGCATCGATTACTGTCTGTGTGCCAGGTATCGACATGACTAAGTTCTGGAAGACAACAATGCCGACCTTGGGCATGTACGGAAGCGTTTCCTCTGCCATGCCTTTCATAATCTCTGTGTAGCATCCCGAGCCGTGGAAGTAGGGATACAAATCCTTGCCGTCCTTGTCCTTCTGCCCGAGTCTCACGTTCTTCAAGGTCTCAGAGGCTTTTGCATCTGCACTTACCGACTGGTGCGAGTTGCCTCTCTTGTCAGGAATTACCATTCCCCCTTCCGCATCGTAAGAGCCGATTAGTGCATTTAGCGCAGCTATCGCCCTTCCGCCGAAGGCATTTGAGTGCTGCCCGGGTCCTGACCATACATCCACGAGCGCCGGCTTGGTCTTAGCGAGGTCCCTTGCAATCCTTCGTGTCGTGTCGGCGGGTACGCTCGTAATCTTCTCTGCCCACTCAGGCGTCTTGTCTGCAACATACTTCTTGTAGTCCTCGAAGCCGTAGGTCCAGTTTGCGACAAAGTCCTTGTCGTAAAGACCCTCGCTCACTATCACGTTGCCTATTGCAAGAGCCATAGCAGCGTCTGTTCCTGGTATTATGGAGACCCACTCATCAGCCCTAGCTGCGGTGTCGTCGAATACCGGCGAGACGTATACCATCTTCATGCCGTTGTCCTTTCCGCGAGCCCATATCCCTGGGAGGAGCGCCCACTTGGTCGCAGAGAGGAAGTTCCAGCCGAATATTAGAGCATACTTGCTGTGCGCAAAATCTGCCAGCGGTCTGTCGTGTCCCATGACCGCCTTGAATATCGCCTTCCTAGTCGTGTCGCACAGGTTGGAGTGGTTGTTGTAGTTCGGCGTGCCGAAGAGCTTGACGAAGTCCTGCTGGATGTGGGTAAATGAGTGGTCCTCGCTTATCCAGAGCAGCTTGTGCATCTCGTTGGCATCTTGCAGCGCCTTTAGCTTGCCGGCGATTGTGGTAAGCGCCTCATCATAGGAAATCTCTTTCCACTTCGGGTCCTCGTCCTTGCCTTTGTTTGGATTTGTCCTCATCAATGGTTTCTTTACCCTGTCAGGGTCGTATAGCGTCATCATTGCTGCGTTGCCCTTGGGGCACATCGCTGCACCAATTTTTTTCTGCTTCTCGAAGTCGTCGCTTGTGTTTGCAACGCCCGAAGGGTTCTCAGGGTTGGGCTCGATTTTAACTACGCGCCCGTCCGCGACTTTCGCTATTACTCCTGTCTGCCCGCCGCAGATGTTGCAGCAGGTGGGCACCAGCGTCTCAGCCGGCGCTGCTTCCACTATCCCTACTGTTGGAAGGCTTGCCGTCTTGAGCTTTCCTCCCATCGCAAGCGCAGCACCTGTTACAGCCGCCAGCTTGACAAACGTTCTTCTAGTTACTTTAGCTTCCTTTAACATGCCGGATGCCGAAGCTGTATTTCCCATTCACTCACCTCTTCAATTTCAATCATCTAATAGACACCTTTTTATGACAAATACACTGATAATATATATATTTTTTGAAAATAAATTTATTCTAGGCGTGGTAATTTTTCTTCTTAAAGAGATAGATTTTTAAATACATGCAACAGAAAGTAGCGCATGCTCAAAGACGAATACGAGCTTTTCAAGGCTCTGTCGCATCCAATAAGAGCTAAAATAATCGAGCTAATCTACGAGAACGGGGAGCTTTCCTATACAGAAATTTTAACAGCTCTCAAAATAGACACAGGGCAGCTGAACTTCCATCTCAGGAACGTAAGCGAACTTTATACAAGGACAGAGAATGGCAACTATACCCTGAACGAAGCTGGAAAGCTCGGATACTATGTCATGAGGGGGGTTAAAAAGCGCACAGGTAAAGAGGAAATTGCCACAGAACCTCATGCACCTGTCGAAAAAAGGGTAATGGCAGCGCTGATAGACTACTCGCTTTTCATCGGCAGTCCCTTCTTCTTCATCCTATTTCTCAACCTGTGGATTCCCTTTGGAGAGCAGGGGCGCGACCCGGTTATACTTGCTCAGTTCCTGCATGCGATATTTTTCCTTACGCTCATCGCCTTCATGTCCATGGAAACCTACAACGGACAGACGATTGGGAAGTATATAATGAAGATAAAGGCGGTTAAAGAAACTGGGAGAAAAATAAACCTTGTGGAGAGCACTATAAGAAACGTTGCGAAGATATTCTTCCTGCCTCTAGATTTGCTCACTGGGCTGCTATTTTTCAGGAAAAAAGGCTATATAAGATTTGCAGACTACTATACGAAAGTGAAAGTTGTGGATGTTTCGATGGATATAATTGAATAGCTGGAAGCGGTGAGATGAACTGGGCAGAGGTTTTGTACGAGGTTAAAAAGAAGCTTGCATACTTCGCAATTTTTTTGGCTGCTGCATTTGCGGTGCTCTGGTTCGTGGCAGACAAAATTATCCTGAGGATGAAGCAAGACTTGCTGCCCAAAGAAGCCACGCTGATTGTAACGAGTCCAATGGAATACGTCATGGTCAAGATTCAAATCTCGCTGATTCTCTGCGCTTTACTAACCCTTCCCATTCTTGCAGCCATTGTGCTTGGAAGACTGAACATGAAATTCAAAGTTACTTCCATAATCTGGCTCTTTTTCGCCGCAGCGCTTTTAGCCGCAGGCTTTTCCTTCACCTACTTTTTTCTTCTCCCGCTGGCGATAAAAATACTCACGGGTTTCGCTACAGAAGCAGGCATCGAGACCTTCTTCTCGCTTAGCCAGTTCATACTCTTTGCCGCTCTAACGACGATTATATTCAGCATAGTGTTTGAGCTGCCGCTGGCAGTCTCCTGGCTTGCGATAAACGGGATTGTCTCTGTTGCTGCGCTGAAAGAGAGGAGAAAGCACGTTTATGTCGGCACATTCATCGTAGCTGCAATTATAACAGCGGACCCCACGCCCTTCAGTCAAATACTCCTCGCTATACCTTTGATATTTCTCTATGAAGTCAGCATAATCTCGGCTAAGATATTTGGAAAAAAAGCTTAGCTCACGCAAATCTCCAGTTGCCTTCCTGCAGAGATTTTTGAATCCTGACAACCTTCTCCTTGTCTAATCTGTACTTCTTTAAAATAGGGGCTTCCTGCTTCTGAATCAGCAGATTTACCAGTTCGTCGACCTTTATTCTGATTTTCATGTCTACTACCTTTTTTCGCCGGGAGTTCGGGGATATCCTACACAGGAAATCTGCGAACCCCTCCTGCTGAAATAAATTAAATTGTTAACTTATGCAAAAGTATTTAAGATAAAATAACCCTTTTTCTTTACGAAAGAAAAAGGTCTATCACACTACTTCTTAAAAAGAAGTAGCAAGAAACGGTTCTCAAAGGCAGAGCCTTTGAACCAAAAAGAAATCAGCAATTCTCCGCATGATTTATATATCGGTACTGCTATAATTTCCTATGCTATAAAATAAAATTTACGGAGGCGAAAAATGTTTGGTCTGGGTCCGCAGGAAGTGCTTCTGGTATTTCTCATAATCCTTCTGCTCTTCGGAGCTTCCAAGCTACCAGAGCTTGCGCGCTCGCTGGGCAAGGCGAAGGGAGAGTTCAAGAAAGGAATGGAGGAGGAAGAGGAAAAACCGAAGGCTGAGCCGAAGGCGGAAGAGAAAAAAGGGAAGTAAGATGATAGGCTCTTCAGAATTTATAGTAATCCTGGTGCTGGCACTTCTTCTGTTCGGACCTAAAAAACTGCCTGAATTAGCGAGGGCGCTGGGCAAGGCGACAGCAGAGTACCATAAGGCTGCGAGAGAGTTTGACAAGGAAACCGAGGAAATTAGAAAGACCGTTAACGAGGAATTCGGGAAGGGGATAAAAGAAATAAAGGAAATCGCAGAAAGCAAGTAACTGATAGTATGGCAGAAGCTACCCTTCCTGAAGATAAAGAACTGGCTCTGGAAGAACACCTGACGGAGCTCAGAAATCGCCTGGTCGTCGTTCTTGCCGCAGTTGCTGTAATATCTTGCATTATTTTTGTTTTCACAGGCAGCGTAATAAGCTTTATAAAAAAAGACCTTATCCCGGACGGCACCAAGCTGATAGTTCTCAATCCCTTAGAATATATGTACATGCGATTCATGCTCGGCATTGTGGGCGGGGTAATAATATGCGTGCCCCTAATCGTGTACGAGATTTTCAAGTTCATGAAGCCGGGTTTATACCCGAACGAGAGGAAATTTTTCATCAAAGTCGTGCCTGCTTCGATGCTTCTCTTTGCTCTGGGCGCAGCTTTTTCCTATGCGATGCTTATTCCTTTTTCAGTAAAATACTTCATAAGCTATGCGGGAGGTGTTGCCACACCTATGCTCGTGCTGAGCAGGTTTATTTCTTTTTTATCTTTCATGCTGCTCGGCATTGGATTGATTTTCCAGCTCCCGCTGGTCATTTCTTTCCTGGTTAAGGCAGAGCTGGTCAAGAAGAGCGACCTGAAGGAGAAGAGGAAGTACGTCTATGCTCTGCTCTTCCTTGCAGCGGTTACCGTCGCACCCGACCCAACGCCCGTAACTCCTCTGGTTATTCTCGTTACTCTGGGCATAGTTTACGAGATAAGCATAATTTTCGCAGGTCGTTTGCTATGATGCAGAAAGTGAAAATTCTCAAGAACGGAGAAGAAGTTGAGGAATACGTGGCAGTGGAG
>JACRDW010000002.1 GCA_016212785.1 Methanobacteriota archaeon
AGCTGGGCAATTATTAAAAATTGCAGATAGGGGTCCTGATTAACCGCAGGCAAAGCACCAAAAAAAACCATTACCACTGCCTCGAAAATCGTAAAAGCTATAGCCAGGGTTTTTTGTGTGCCCATGAATATCATTTTGTCCTTCGGCTGGGATAAATCTAAATCTATCAACTTGCCGCCGACCATAATCTGGAGGATGATTGAGGCTGTTACTATGGGTCCAATTCCGAGAGATATTATGGAGCCGAAGCTACCTGCGATTATGGCTCTCAAATTTGCAAAATAATCGACCGCATTTGGATCTAAACCGTACAGAGCTATCTCCTTGAGAAGAAAATAGATGAGCAGAACTAAACCGACCCACTTCATCTTCTCCTTAAAAGTCAGCGCATACTTCGGTCTTTCGACTTCGGGTAGCACTGTTAGAAATGGTTCGAACTTGTGTAGAATGCCCACTTCCGCTCACTCCGCAGTAGCTTTAAGCAGGACTGCCTCGCCGCCAGAGCTCTCTATTTTTTTAAGTGCGGATTTGGAAAAGCTGAACGCCTTTACAACCAGAGGTCTGGATACCCTGCCCTTGCCCAGGACTTTCTCACAGTTTAGCTTGGTAACGTCGATGACTAATTTTCCTTTTTCCTTCTCTGCTATTTTTTCAGCCAATTCGTCGAGCTCTCCAACGTTTATCGCAGAATATTCGTGCTTTACTTCTTGCGGTAGCTTAAATCCTCTGTCCCCGAAGTGCTCGGGGTCGTACTTGATAACCCAGGTCCACTTTCCTTTGTGCATTCCTGCGGCCCCTCTTCCGCCCCGGTGCCCGGCTCCTCTCCTCTTTTTGTGAGAGCCCCCGCCGCAGCTCCTCGAGCCCCTCTTCTTTCTGATCTTTCTGTGTTTAGTTGCCATGTTATCTCATCCTGTAAATAAGCTCCTTCAACTTTCCTCTGTTACCGAGTGCTCCTCCCTCTTTAATCGACCTCTTTATTCCCTCATATCCCTTTCTCGGAGGATGCAGCCTGAAGAATAAATTTAAGTTTGGAATATCCTGCAGTTCTGCCTTGAAGTTTATAAAGGCTTTGGCAAAAGCGTTTATAGAGCTGTGCTTCGTGTTCTTCTTTACATAGGCATCGGTAATTTTTTCTCCTCCAGCCAGCTCGCCCCGATTTTTTAAAATAGTCGCAACATCTTCCTCGTCCACTTCCCCCCAAGTTGCATAATCCTTTATCTTGCCCAACATGCCTTGATAGGCTTCTCTATCGTCTATTATCGTGCAGTAATTAACTCTGGTAAGCCTCAGCATTTTCAGAGTATCCTCTACGTCTTCTCTAACTCTCGCTCTTCCTCTCACCCGCACAACCGCAATTCTTTTGAATCCATTCCTCGAAACTTCGCTACGCTCGTTTCTCGTCATGTCTTCACCCTCGGTTGCAGTTCGCTTTGCTCCTCCTTCATCAAGTCTTCACCCGTATTGTTCGCCTGCTCCTCGGCTTTCTTGCCTTGCTCTCGGGCAGCCTCCGCTATTTTTCCCTCAGCGATTCCAAGTACGCCTGCCTGTTTTTCAGAAAGTTTTGTCAGCGAGGTCTGCCTCAAAGCCTCGAAGGTAGCCATAGCCGTATTTACGGTCGTCTTTGTCTGTCCGCTTGTTCTGGACCAGACATCTGCAATTCCTGCGAGGCTCAAAACTTTTTTAGAAACATCGCCGGCTGCAAGACCTATTCCTCTTGGTGCAGGAAGGAGCTTAACCCCTACGCTGCCTGCTCTGCCGGTTACCTCAAACGGAACGGAATGCGCACTTCCGCAGCCGCACTCCCAGCTTCCGCAGCCCCGCTTTACTTCAATAAAATTGAGCTTTGCGTCCCTTATTGCCTTCCTTATCGCAGGACCAACTTCCTTTGCTATGTTCTTCCCTAATCCGATATAGCCATTTTTATTTCCAACGGCAACGGTTGCTCTAAACCTAACCCGCCTTCCGGACTTGTGCATTCTCTGCACAATGCTTATGTCTATTACTTCCTCCTGTATGTCCGGCAGCAAAGCATCAATAATCTCTGGCTCCATGATAGGTAAACCTAACCTGAAAACTTCCTTTACGTCCTTAATCTCTCCGCTCTTCACCATTTTCCCTAACTTCGTTGCAGGTTCCCACTCTTCCATTTTAAACCTCCAGGATTTTCTTCCTGACTTCGTCAAAATGCTTTGATAAATCTTCCGGCTCTAAACCGCGCTCTAAATATTTTGAAAATCTCTTTTTTCTTTCTTCTTTCAGCAGGTCAGCGTATTTAGAGATGTGCTCTCCCTTTATCCTGCTCTCGTCTGGAAGCATTTCCTCGCCGTGCGGAATTTGCATGCCTGCATCTGCTGAACCTTTTAAGACCGCAAAGACCTTGGATTTTTTCGTGGGAGTAAGCAGACCTGTATCCAAAACCGCCTCCTTTATGCCTTTCTTCGCAGCCTTCAGACCGGCGAGCAGTCCGACGAGGTATGCAGAGGAAACATTAGACGTGCCTCCCTTCCATCCGTATTTCTTTAGCTCGCTGGAGTGGCAGGAAACTATTACCCTGTCGCCCACTTGGGAGTATTCTACTACCTGCGCAATTATGTGATTGCCGGTCTTTCTAACAATCAACCTCGGCTTCTCAGAAAGCAGCAGTTTAATGCGCTTTCGATAATCTGTCCTGCCTTCTCTCTTGCGCCTGAATTGTACCCTGTATCTCGCACTGCTTGCCATATTTACCTTAACTCCTTGAGGTACATCTCTAAGTGGGACTTGCTCTTGAAGACTCCTCCTTTCGCCAGAGAGTAGAGCTTTCTGTAGGTTGCCTTATCTATTTTCCCGGAATCTCTCAATTCTACAAGTTTTCTTCTGATCGGTCTTATCGTTGAAATCCATTTTGCCTTCTTCGGCAGCCTCGCTCCTTTTTTGCCGCTCCTCTTGCCGTGCCCCTTTCTTCTGCCCTTGGTTCTCTGCAGGTGTAATTTCTTCGCTCTGTATCTGCTTATCCCCTTCTTCTGCTTAGCTTGAATAGCTCTTTCGCTGATGAGTTTTTTAATGTCCTCTCTCGTAACCGCAGCGCTGATCGACTCCTTGTCCTCCGGATCGAGCCACACCCTTCCTTCTCCAACCTTGAGTACAGATGCCGCTATCCTTCTCTGAGTTTTAAGCATAATAATCTCCTACAGAACTTTTAATTTCAGTTTCTCTGCCTCTTTCAGGATTATTTCTCTCTTCCTTTTTCCAACCCTTCCAGAAATTCTAACCGCCTGCTTTTCCTTATCAATGCCCTCCAAATCCTTCGGGTTATGAACCAGAACTTCTTTATATCCAGACGGATGCAGTCCACGAAATTCTGCCTTGGTAGCATGGCCAATCGCAGGCGAAGGGAGCTTTCCTCCTATGTACTTCCTCATCTTGTGGTGCCTGCCTCTCGGCTTGCGCCACTTATCGCCGAGCTTTTTGTACCTGAAGTACTCAGCCCTTTTGAACTCTTTGCTCATATCTTCACACCGTCCCTCTCGATTAAGTAAATGCCGTCCTGAAATACCCTTATATCCTTCCTGCGCGCTCTGGTGAGCTGCTCTATATTCGCAACCGTCTGTCCTACTTCCTCGATATCGCTTCCGAGCACTGCAACTTCAGTGCCCTTCACCTTGACAGCGCAGTTGCCGACGATATGCGTCTTTCTTGGGGTTTTTTCGCCGAGGTAGTTCTCAACGAGTATATCTTTTCCTGCAACTTTAACTGTGATTGGGAAATGAGAATAGACTACTTTCATCTTGTACTCAAAGCCCTCGGTAACGCCCTTGACCATATTTCGTATGTGCGAAGCGAAAGTGCCTGCAACAGCTTTCTGCCTCTTCCTTGGATTTTCTACCCCGACTATTATCTCCCCATCCCCCCTTGCAATCCGAATTCCAGGATAGTACAGCCTCCTCAAGACCTCACCGTTAGGTCCCTTAACCTTTACCATCTCGTCCTGCAGCTCTACTTCAACTTTATCCGGAATCTTTATTCTCTCTTCTTGCACTTGAATCACCCTACCGCAATCTTGCTATCGCAATCAATAAACAAAAGCTAATAGCCTGCCCCCTGCGTTTTTCTCTCTCGCTTCATTGTGGGACATAATCCCCAGTGGAGTTGTTAGAATTAAAATGCCGAATCCACTTGCAGGCAGGAATCGCTTTTCAAAAATTTCGAAGGTTTTTTTATTCACAGGGTAGCGAGGTCTTATTACTCCGCAATCGTTTATCTTACCAACGAG
>JACRDW010000044.1 GCA_016212785.1 Methanobacteriota archaeon
GCCACTTGTTATTTGCTCATTAAATCCAGAGCTGTTGGAAGTCGGACTCGAAATCGCATCTAAGAAAAAACCTCTCATCTATGCAGCGACAAAAGAAAACTGGAGCGAAGTCGCAAAGCTTGCTCTGAAATACAGCTGCCCCGTAGTTGCTTCTTCGCCGGGAGATATGCAGGGGTTAATTGACCTTGCCCAGAATTTGCTTGAGCAGGGCATTAAGGATATAGTATTGGACATCGGTACCTATCCGAAGGGAAAGAAGTTCTCTGAGATGATGGAGAACCTAGCTATGCTCAGGAGGCTCGCAATAGAAGACGGAGTAAAGGTGCTCGGATTTCCGCTGCTAGGCATGCCTTCGGTGGTCTGGACTGAGGAGAAAGACCTTGTCAAAGCAGCTGCAGCTGAAGCTGCCCTTGCAGCCGCTCAGCTGCTGAGATTCTGCGACATGCTTATTTTGCACTCCCTCGATACATGGGCGCTGCTGCCGCTGCTTACCCTGAGGCAGGGAATTTATACCGACCCAAGAGTTCCGTTAAGCGTTCAGGCAGGATTGAAAGCAATCGGCAAGCCGGATGAGAACTCTCCTCTCCTCCTCACCTCGAACTTCGCTTTGACTTATTACACGGTTGCAGGAGATTTGGAGTCCAGCAAGGTTTCCTGCCATGTTCTGGTCGTTGACACAGAAGGTCTGGCGGTCGAAGTTTCCATGGCGGGGGGCAAGCTCACGCCAGAAGGCATAAATCGCGCCCTGGAGGAAGCGAAGGCTTCCGAGAAAGTTAAACATAAAAAGCTTATAATCCCTGGAAGAGCTGCGAGAATCAGCGGAGAGGTAGAAGACGCTACCGGATGGGAGGTAATGGTCGGACCGATAGACTCCTCAAAAATCGGTGCATATCTGGAAGAAAAATGGAGATGAAATATGGTAGTTGCTGTCTGCTTTATAAACGTAAGACTGGGGGAAGAAGTCAAGATAAGAAGAAAGCTGAGCATGTTTCAGGGAGCCAGGGACATCATCGAGCTGTTTGGGGAATACGACTTCATGATAGTCCTCGAGACGGGCGATTTAAGGCAGGTGAACTTCATAGTTGACAGCATCAGAAAGCTCGAAGGAGTTACCGCAACGAAAACGCTGGTCGGGGCGTATTAGTACAACTTGTTCGCAAAATCCACGATTTCCTTCATATCCTTCTCGACTTTTTTTTCCTTCTCTTCTGCGGGTTTTCCTAAAATCTCTTTCTTTTCCAGCTCTCTTTTCTTCTCGTAGGCTTCCAGTTCGTTCAGAAGCCGGCGGATTGCGGTTCTGTAAAATTCGGACATGCTGGTGAACATTCCCCTCTACACAAGTGCCCTGATTTTTCCCTTATCTTCTTCGGGTATTATTCCGCTTATCTTTTTTGACATAATTACCCCAGCTTTCCAGCCTGCCCTCTCACCAGCATTCTGTATCTCTTGTGGGTATTTATTACTTGCCCCAGCTTTTTTTCATCTGCATTTTCCAGGCAGCTGTAGTTCTCGGATTCGAGACTTTTGGCAGCTTCTATCGCTTCCTTTCTGCCCCCCCTGAGAAAAGCAGAAGTTATCGGAAGTATTGAGCGCAGCGTAGCTGAAGCAACGCCGACGCTTGCATAAGGCACTGCAAATGCATTTCCATTAAAAACGATTGCAACACCGCCGCTCTCCTTGACTTTCCTCAGCATCTTGTAATCCGTTATGCTGTCTCCAACCGCTGCGACTTCCCGGAAGTCTCCCCAGTCGCTTTCCACAAACCTCTGCATCGCATCGACCTTCCTCTGCCCCCCTATTACCGTAACCTCGCTGAAAACTCTGCCTAGAGGCGTTTTCCGGAGCCTGCTGAAAAAGAAGTCATCCAGAATTCTAACGATTTTTTGCTCGTCTTTTTCGTTCAATATTCTTTTCTCCAGCTCCTTTATTATCTGAAAGTCAGCATTTTTTAATTCCGAGGAATATTCGTTTAGCGGCAGCCTGGTGCACGCAATATCTTCCCTCGCTACGCCTACTTTCCTGCCGATGTTGAAGGCGTGCTGCTCATAGCTCGTCGAGATTATTCGAACTTTCCAGCCCTCTTTCCTCAGCTCTGAAATAACCCCCCTCGCTCCTCTGACCACTTTCGCCTTACTGGAAACCTTCCTTATGTCCTCTTCAGAAATATGGTGGTATATCAGGAATGGTACAATAAGCTTTAGGGTATCCCCGGGCTCGTAATCGCGCCTGCCCTCGAGCGTGAGGACATCATCATACCTGCTTATTATTTCAAAAATTTTCCTGCCGTTCTCTGCAAGGCTGAGAACTTCGTAGGCATTGTCCTGCGGCGAGAGGGGACCTTCCAAATCGAAAAATATCAGCGGCATCCTATAAAGGTAGATGTAACTGCTTTTAATAATTTATGGAAAATCCCACTGCTTTTTCGCCAACTAACTCAATCAGCGGTTTCTACCTCCTATTTCTTGGCATCAACTAATATCTCCTGCTTTATAGCAACGAGCCCCTCCCCCTCTATCGGTATCAGCACATAGTTTTCTATGCTCCCGGACTTGCTCGGGCGGATAATTACCCGAGCTTCGTTGGAGCGATGTATAAGCTCTCCCATCCAGCCACCTTCCCAAGCAGGTATGTGTGATGTCCAGATTTATAATATTTTCTTTTAAAAATTAAAAGAAAAGTTTATGTTTTACAAATAAATTTTTTGTATTTTCAAAAATTAGTAATAACAATCCCGTCTAGTTTGAAATTTTTAGCAAAGGATATGCGCTCCTGCGGCAGCGGCGGAATATTCCTGTAGAAGAGCACTGTATTTTTCAATTGAATGCCTGTATACGACAAAACTCCAATTAAGTCATAGGCAACGTCGAAGGCTAGAAAAGCAAAAAGATACAGCCAGTGCAAGTAAGGTGCGTAGCAGACTGCAAAGACAGCAAGCTTCATAGAGAATCTGTGCAAAAAGAAGAATTTCAAGGCTCTGTTGGTTTTTCGCGAATCAACGTAGTCATTGCCTCTCTCGTCGATTATGCCTGCCAGAGTTAGAATGAAGAAGGGCAGCCAGATTATACTAAATCTGCCGCTCAAAAATAGCAATGTTACCAGCACGAAAGCACTTATCCTAAAGGCACGGTTGTCTATCTTACCCGACAGAAAAACGCCTGCGAGAATTGCAAACAATACAGTCGCCGCAGAGGCATCATATATCGAGATGCCTGTCCAGATAACAACTAAAAGCGCAGCAATGAGAAATGCAAATTTTTTGTTGAATGCGTTCTCATCAAAGGCCTCGTCTATGAATTTAAGCCCACCTCCAATTACCCCAAGCGAAAAAAGTATCAAAATTTCATCGTTCACGTGGCCACCTCCAATTAAAAATCGCATAACATAAATATAAATCTTTCGAGTTTAAACCGCAAAACTCATTGCAAGACCTGCGAATACTGGCATTGTGAGATTGTCATTTATTTTTATTGGAAGAGACTCCACCAACATTCCCGCGAGAGCGCCGATAAGTGCGGTAGGGGGGCTTACCTGCGTTGCTGCGCCTAGGAAAGCGAATAAAAAGCCAGCTGCTGTGCCCTCCCAGCTCTTTGAGGGGTTGTAGAAAATTTTGCTGTGACCGAAATTTCTTCCGACCAAGGTGGAAACAGAGTCGCCGAGTGCAAGTATTAAAATCGAAGCGCAGACGACGTTTATGTTCGAGCTGAAAAAGAGCAGTGAAAAAAGGGAGCCGATGAAAAAAAAGAGCGCACCGCTTGCAGGACTTTTTTCTATAACTTCTGTTCTCTCCGCGGCATCTATGAAATTCGAAACAACCGGAAGCCTAAGCTTCCTTTTGTATCCCTCCGCGGCTAGGTAAAGGAAGATAATCGCCAAAACAAGCGTTGCAAAAGGTACCAAGAAACCAAGTGCATTGTAAGACCAGCGCACGTATAAAGCAACTGCAGCTCCGGAAGCGTGAATCAATTGCCTTTTTGTTTCCAGGTCCATAAATATTCCTCAAGGAATAGGCACAGGAACAACCGTAAATATTATCGCCAGCAGCATTGTCGTGGAAATAAAAATGGTTAGTTTCTCAGCGCTCTTTTCGTCTACAAACTTGGACAGAATCTCCCTCAAGATGTGGTGTCCATCAGTGACGGCAATGCCGAAGTGCAGCGGGGCGAGATTTATCAAACCAATCCCTAAATTTAAGATGAGTATCCAGTTTAAGGAGAAGTAAAAGTAGGTAGGCAAGCCTTCTTTGAGAGGATTTTCAACCCCTATTCCGATATAGCCTCTCTCAGGGGCATCTTTTTTTGCAGCAGTTGTAATGTAGAACGAGCCCTTATCAGTTGCTATGTTGACTCTCTGGTTTGGCTCGATTTCCTTTACAGCGTTAGCGAAATCTTTGTACGAAGAAATTTCTATTCCATTTATGGCTTTCAGCACCATTCCCTTCTCCAGAACTCCCTCAGCAGGCGATTCTTTGGTGACGCCGGTTATTTGAAGCGTAGAGAAATCAAAGAAAGTTGAGGATAGCGACGCAAGGGCTATAAAAGTAAGGAGCGCAAGCAGTATGTTTCCAAAAGAGCCGACGGAATATACGCGCATTCTGGAAACTCTGGGCTTGCTTTTCAGCTCTTCTTCATCAGGCTCCACGAAAGCGCCTATAGGTATTGCTGCTGCAGATACGATGCCCAGGCTTTTCAGCGCTACATCCTCGCTCCTTGCAACTATTCCGTGGGCAAATTCATGTACAAACAGTACGGTGATTAATCCGAGCATGCCGTACCAGAAGGGTATGGTAATGCCCGGAATGACAAGCTGAACGCCTCCCTCGGGCGGAATTTTGAGAACGTAAGCCGAGTATATCATATGGACAATATACGAAACTATAAATACCATTCCAAGAATTCCGACCACAATCGCAGCTGAGCCGAAAATGTTCCAGAATCTTTTATGCCTCGCTATTTGTGAGATGAATTCTCTGCCCTTCTCTGTTCTGAAAATCAGAAAGATGAGGTGCCGCTCAGCCTTCAGCTTGCCCCTCTTCTCAAGCTCAAGAATGGCAAGCCAGGAAATCGCTATTATTATCAGAAGCAAGTACCACTTCGACATCTGCGCACCTTTTTTATACTAATTGGAATATATATTCGAAGAATGTACGTCCTGATTTATATAACTACCTCAGGCGCAGAGGAAGCAAGGCGAATAGGAAAGCGCATGGTGGAAGAAAGACTCGCAGCCTGCGCAAATGTTATTGAGAAGGTGCATTCTTTATACTGGTGGAAGGGAAAATTAGAAGAGAGCGGCGAAGCTGTGCTCCTGCTCAAGACCAAAAAAGATAA
>JACRDW010000041.1 GCA_016212785.1 Methanobacteriota archaeon
CAGAAAGGGAGAGATTAAAGTTGGAAAGGGCAGCAGCATAGCCCAGCAGCTTACAGACGCTGTGAGAGCAAATGGAAAAATTTATGCCGTTGCGGAGTGACTCAGCACTTCGCAGCCAAGCTTTTCGCACGAGACTAATCGAATGGCTGCTCGTGCCGAGACCCAGAGTGCACTTGCAGAAGCAAGTGGTATAATGGGTGAAGACACGACGAACGACGAGCGAAGTAGTGGATTCAAATGAAGAGGGAAATTGAAGGAACATTGGTTAGGGAAAAAGATTCTCTGGGTATAAAAACAAGCGACGGCAAGACCAAGTTAATTTACAACATTTTCGACGGATTCAGCGGCAAAAAAATAAGAGTTACTGTTGAGGAAGTGGAAGGTTGAAAATCTTCTGGCTCAGCGGAAGCGAGGTCAGGAAAGTTCTGGAGATTGGCGAAGTTATAAAAGCTGTGGAGGAGGCATTTAGGCAGCACGGGCTGAAAAAAGTTCAGATGCCCCCAAAGATTTATTTGTCTTTTTCTAACGGCGACCTGCGCGCCATGCCTGCATATATGGAATCTCTGGGCATCGCAGGAGTTAAGATAGTAAATTCACATCCTGAGAATCCAAAGAGGGGCTTACCGACTGTCATGGCGGTCGTGATCCTCAACGACCCGGCAACCGGAGCACCGATTGCAATTATGGACGGAAGCTACCTAACAGACATGAGAACCGGCGCAGCTGGCGCAGTTGCGGTTAAACATCTCGCAAGGAAAGATTCTAAAGTTGTTGGAATGATTGGTACGGGCAGGCAGGCGAGGACCCAGCTTCTGGCGATAAACGAAGTGCTCGAAATCGAGGAAGTGAAAGTAGCAAGCAGGTCGAGCGAGGGGATTGAAAAATTTGTGAAAGATGTGTCAATTGAATGTGAAATAACGCCAAAAACGATTGAAGAAGCCTGCAAGTGCGATGTGCTTGTAACAACTACTCCTGTTAGAGAACCCATTGTTAAAAGCGAATGGATTTTGGAGGGCACGCACATAAACGCAATTGGTGCAGATGCGCCAGGTAAAGAGGAACTAGAACCTGCACTGTTGAAGAGAGCAAAGATAGTCGTGGACGATTTAGCTCAGGCTTCTCATTCCGGAGAAATAAATGTTCCTCTCGCAAAAGGTGTTATTAAAATCAGCGACATATACTGCGAGCTGGGCGAGATAGTTGCAGGAAAAAAAACAGAACGAACCAACAAAGAAGAAATAACCATATTCGATTCCACAGGCTTAGCAATACAGGACATTGCCGCTGCGCATCTTGTTTATAAGAAAGCAAAAGAAAAAAAGCTTGGGAAGATGATAGAACTGTTTTGACTCACACCTCTACGCAGATAATCTTTCCAAGTACGATAGCAATATTTTTAAGCGTTAAGGTGCGAGATATTGGATGGTGATACTAATGAGCGAAGTTGCGATAAATGTTAAGCTCAAGGGAAATACAGCACGGCTAGCGAAAGACATTATTAAGAAGGGATACTCTGAATCAAAAGGTGAGCTTGTCAGAAATTCTATCATCTTCTATGCGATGAAGCTTGGATTGATTTCACCGAAAACTCTGCATAAAGAAGCTATGGAGAAGATAAAAGCGAGCGGCATCAAATATACGTACGAGGAGATAAGGGAGCAAATAGAGGAAGTAGAGAATGAGTAAGCTCATTTTTCTCGACACCAATGTCTTCATCTGGGCTTACAACAGACCGAACTCTAATTCTGCGAAAATTTTGGACTTGATGGACGAGGGCAAGATTTCGGTGATTATTTCAGAAAAAGTGCTTGAAGAAGTGAAGGAATATTTTTTGAGGTACTACGACGAAAAGGTCTGGTTCTCGGTATTCAACCACATAATTACGAGCACCGAAATCATCAAAAGGGACGAAATAGAGGCAGAGATTTCAAAGTGGCGTGGGAAAATAAAGGACAAGGACTTAGAAAACCTCGCAACCGTAAAACATCTTGGATTGAAATATCTTGTCGCTCTCGATGAGCACTACCAAGGCTTTGAAGAATATAAAACACCGAAAGAATTCATCAAATCAATTGGAATGAAACCTTCCGATACCGAGTACTAACGATGAATATGAAAGACCCTTTCGAAGCCGTAGGTGGCTATGCGGCAGCGCATCTTGTTTATAAGAAAGCAAAAGAAGAAAAGCTTGGGAAGATGATAGAATTATTCTAAAATTTCCCCAACCACGAGCACATGGTCTTTTTCATAAGGCTCGAGGTAAACTACATCTGAAACCCTAAAGAATTTTTTCAGCTTTTGTATTTCTGCGTCAAATATTTCCTTTGGTTTTTTGCTGACGTCGATGCTTCTTGCCTTTATGGCTATTATAATGCTGCCATGCGGCTTGAGGTAGCGTTCTGCATTTGCCACCAGAATTTCAACTTGGTTCGGCTGGGCTATGTCCTGATATATGACATCGCACTTCTCAACCAAACTGGAGTACTGCTCCGGCTGGGAAGCGTCTGCGAAAATCGGTATCATGTTCTTCCTTAGCGAGCACACTTCAAGCAGCTTTACGAAAACTCTCGGGGAAAAGTCGACGCAGAAAACAAGCCCCTGCAAAGCAATATCTGATACGTGCGAGGCTGTCGTGCCGGATGCGGCGCCGAGGTATAAAACTTTTGAGCTCTCGCTCAGCGGCAGCTCCTTTAAGCCGTTGAATATTGCAGCCGCAAGCTTGCTCCTGTTGGGATTCCAGAGCCGGTATTCTATCCCACCATCCTGAACGAGCCTTTCTCCGTATACTCTTTTTCCAGGCACGAGATTTTTCGTTGCTAGGCTATCGTCAATCAGATAGGCGCCCTTGAATTTTTCTATCATCTCTTTCTCCTTTTCTCGGGCTTGTAGCGTATGATTCTCATCTTCTTCGGCTCTGTCGGATACTTCCTTTTAATTTCCTCGACTCTCTTTAGGAGCCCCTCTTTCAGTTTTTCGCCAATGCTCTCTCCTGCAAAGGCATCTACTCTGGCAGCAATCGCTATCTTGCTCGCAAGGCTTCTCGCAACTTTGCCCCTGTGCCACCATGGGGCAGTTTTAATCAGCGGGTGCTGAAAAATAACTCCATGCTTCGGGGGCAGAGCATGCGATTTTATGTGTCTAAAGAGAGCTTTTTCTGCACCCAGTACCTGAATCCTGCTGCCCGGCATTCTGGCTAGGTTTTGTATTCCGCCTGCCAAGCTGAGAAGTCTTGCAGCGAGTGTAGCTCCGGCCAAACCTGCTGTGTTCGGAGCTGTTTCCTCGACAGCCGATGCTATATATTCTTCGAGCCTTTCACGAAACTCGTATAGGTCATAAGCTTGCCCTGCAAAATCAGAGATGATTCCCCCGCCTGC
>JACRDW010000052.1 GCA_016212785.1 Methanobacteriota archaeon
GAAAGAACGACAGAGGATATTGACAACATTCTGGAAGTTACAAAAATAAAGCCGAAGAGAATCGTTCTCTACACCTCGCCGCACTGGAAATGGGAAGTTTTGAAAATTCTGAGCAGGATGGAAAAGCCAGACATAAAGGAAGTTATGAATAACGAAGAGCTCAGAAAGAGGGGCAGCGAAGTTGCGAAGTACGTGAACGAATTAATGAAAGAAAAAATTAATTTTGAAGCAGAGATGGACGAGCTAAAAGCGCTGAAAGATGCGAGCGAATTCTTTGAAAAAGAATTCAAGTGCAGCATCGAAGTTTTCAGCGGCGAGGAAGAAGCCTACGACCCGCTCAACAAGAGGAAGCAGGCAGCGCCGATGAAGCCTGCGATATATGTGGAGTAGATATGAAAAGCGCAGAGCTTTTTGTGAAGTGCCTTGAAAGCGAGGGCTGCAAGGTAATTTTCGGTCTACCAGGAGAGGAAACTCTGGAAATTATGGAAGCGGTAGAAGACTCTTCGATACGCTTTTTTTTGACCAGGCATGAAGCGACTGCAAGCTTCGCAGCAGATGCGTATGGCAGGATGACTCTCAGGCCGGGAGTGTGCCTTTCTACTCTAGGTCCTGGAGCGGTCAATCTCGCTATAGGCGTGGCAGATGCGCTACTCGACCGTTCACCTCTGCTTGCGGTAACCGGGCAGACGGAAAGCTCCAAACTCGGGATGCAGAGGCACCAGCTGATAAATCTGGAGGAATTTTTCAGACCGATAACGAAATGGACAGCAGTTCTCACGAGCGGCGATGCTGTACCTGAGAAAGTGAGAAAGGCTTACAGGGTTGCAAAAACAATTCCAATGGGTCCTGTGCATCTTGACTTTCCATCTGACGTACAGTCTCAGGAAACAAACAAGCTGCCACTGCCGAAGGAAACCAGATGGATAGTCGGAGAGCCGATAGACCCACGGAAGCTCAAAGAGGTGGCAGCAAAAATCGAGAGCGCAAGATTTCCGGTCGTTGTTACCGGACTGAGCTGCGTTCGAAGAGGACATCACGCCGCTCTTCAAAAATTCGCAGAGGCATACGGTCTCCCAGTTGTAACCACTCCGCTGAGTAAAGGCGCTCTACCTGCCGGGCACGAGCTGAGCTTCGGCGTAATCTCGCCGCTCTGCTCCAAAGTTACCTTGGAGCTGCTGAACGGGAGCGACCTAATAATAACGGTTGGCTATGACTTCATAGAGGTGGACACAAGCTTCTGGCTGAGGCAGGGGGCAGAAGTGATTCACATAGACTATGTTCCGGCAGACGTGGATGAATCCTACAATGCGAGCGTCGAAATACTCGGCAATATAGGGGTTATTCTGGACGCGCTGAGTAAACTTTCGAAAGGAAGAAAGAAAAGCGAGCTGCTAAACGAGTACAAGCAGGGGCTGACCAAAGATTTGTCGCAGGGGAGCGATTCAGACGCCTTTCCCATTAAACCTCAGCGCTTGATTCACGACTTGCGCAGCACCTGCGAAAAAAATGCAATTGTGTGCGTTGATACCGGCGCAGTCAAGTATCTGATGACGCGCTACTGGAGAGTCTATGCAAAGCGCACTTTTTTCTTAACCAATGGCTTGGCTTCAATGGGCTTTGCTGTGCCCGCTGCCATAGCCGGAAAGCTGGTTTTCCCGGAGCGTCAGGTTTTTGCAGTCGTGGGCGACGGCGGCTTTCAGATGTCGCTTTCCGACCTTAAGACAATTGTCGCAAACGAGCTGGACATAAACATCGTTTTATTCGACAACTCCGGCTACGGAATCGTTGCTGCAAAGCAGGAGATTTCTGGCAAGCGAGTTTTCGGCACGACTTTTGAAAATCCGGACTTCTGTAAAATCGCAGAAGCAGCTGGAATGAAAGCTTACTCTGTGCAAAGGGCAAGCGAAATAATACCTGCTATTCAGGACGCTTTGAAAGACGGAAAAGCTTCTCTGGTTCACGTGCCCGTCGAGAGGAGTGAAGTTGAAATAATGAAGGCGCTAAAATGAAAGATGCAATCGATGACCTGAGGTTTCTTCTGAACCGAGGCTATAACAGAAACTCTGCGGTAAATTTTGTTGCCAATAAATACAAGCTTGGAATCAAGGACAGAAACTTTCTGGTTAGAGCAGTATTTTCCGAATCTGAAGCAAAAGAGCACGGAAAAAAGCGGATAGACGTTAAAAAGATAAAAGGAAAGAAAGTAACTATCGATGGTTACAATGTTTTGATTACGGTAGAAAGCATCCTGAAAGGTGGGGGAGTAATTCTGTGCGACGACGGCTTTGTCAGGGATACCTCAGCCACGTTCGGCAAGTACAGGCTTTCTAAGGTTACTCTTCCTGCGATTGAAAAAATAATGAGAATTTTGAAGGAAAATTCAGTCGGTAAGGTTTTATTCATTTTCGATTCACAAGTTAGCTTTAGCGGAGAGTTGTGCAGGTTAATCAGGGAAAAACTTGCAGAGCATTCGCTGACCGGCGACGCAACTACCTCAAAGAGCGTCGACTATATAATCACTAAAAGCAAAGGAATCGTATGCACGAGCGACAGAGCGATAATAAAGAAGGCAGCGCAGGTCTTGGATATTCCATACCGCATAGCAACCGCATAAGGGCTCGTAACCTAGGAGCCTTTTTGCTAACGCAAAAACCCTCGGGAAAAATATAAATTCCAAATACCCTCTGAATTCTTTTGGGATGATAGACCTTTTCTTTCTAAGAAAAGGGCTATGGGCTCGTGGCCTAGTCAGGATATGGCACCGGCCTTCTAAGCCGGGGGTCGCGGGTTCGAATCCCGCCGGGCCCGTTTGTCACCCTCGCCTGAACTTCGACTTCGAATTCCGCAATAGCGAAGCTAGTGCGTAAGACCAGCGCTCTTGCTGACGCAAGGAAGCTGGCGTGTCCGCCATTCTTTCTTGCGAAAGCTTGTTCAGGCTCGCTCGACACCGAAACTGCCACTTGCAAAGCAAGTGGCTACGTTAAAAAACGAATGCCTGCTTGTGCCGACACCCATAATTTTTGCTTACGGCAAAACATCAGCATGAAAAAGGAGGAATTTTGTGGCCGGTAAACACTCGTCAAGAAAATGGAAGAAAAGAGGAAAGTGCAGATGGAAGACTAGAAAGAAGAGGCTGAAGGAAAGAAGAAGGAAAGCCAAGATAAGAGTGAGCTAAATGTTATTCGAAGCGAGCTCGTAGCGAAGCTAGAGCGAGCGAGAATAACAAGCGGGGGTGTCCGAGTCTGGTCAAAGGAAACAGGCTTAGGACCTGTTAGCTTAGTGCTTGCGAGGGTTCAAATCCCTTCCCCCGCATTTGAATCCGTTCGTCGCACTTCCGTAAGGAAGATGGTAGGGATGCCAGCTTCCTATCGGAAATCTTCGGCTTACGCCTTGCGTGAGCAAGACCGTGAGCCTTTCGCACTACCTTCGGTATTGCGCTCCTCACGTCTTCACCCTTGTCGCTTGCTCACTTCGTTCGCAATTTTGGTGAAACTTTTTCTAAAAGTTTCCGAGCA
>JACRDW010000047.1 GCA_016212785.1 Methanobacteriota archaeon
CGCAACGCCAAATCTATGACTTTTTCGTGGGTGTCCATTTTACTGCTCAAGATTTGCACCTTTCGTTATCTCATGATTTGCTATGAATTAGATTTGAACATCAAATATATAATATTACTCAAACAACAAGTTGAGGCATGAAAAAAAGCGAATACGAAGGTCTGCAAGAAAATATTAAAAAATTGAAAATAATATTCACTCCAGCCTCTTAATCGCATGCCACCCGAACTGGGTTTTAACGGCATCAGAGACCTGCCCCTTCTGCAGGGTGAAGGCAGCTCTTTCAAATTCTTTTACCATTTTGCCTCTTCCAAAAGTTCCCAGGTCTCCGCCTCTTTTTCCAGACGGGCAGAGCGACTTTTCCTGCGCTAATTTAGAAAAACTCGCCCCTTTCTTGAGCTCCTCGAGAACAGCCCTGGCTTCCTGCTCAGTTTTTACGAGTATGTGAGCGCAGTGCATGTTGTCTACCATACATTCACCCAATTGCCTTAAGGAGGTCTACATCCCGAATCATTCCAATTATGTTTCCTTCCGCATCTATTACCGGCACCTGCTCTACCTTCATCTTTGCCATTTTTTTTGCGCATTCGCTTACGGACGTTTTTTTAGTGGCACTAACAACGTTTTTGATCATGACGTCTTTTACTGCCATTTCAGGAAGCTCCAGCCTCTTTTTCGTTATGTATATAACGTTCTTGCTGTCCCAGCCCCACTTGTCTCCCTCGCTTCCTGCGGACATCTCTGATTTTAGCGTGGACTCCGTGAGTTGCGCTACTTTAAGCAAATCAGTATCGGCAACTATTCCGCACAGGCTACCCTCAGAATTCAGCACAGGCAGCGCTCTGGCGCCGGAGAGCCTCATTAATTCATAAGCTACCTTAAGAGGGGTGCCTTCCCAGATTGCAGTTATATTCTTGCTCATATACTTTTCAATCGTTTCTTCTGTCTGCATCTTGGCTACCGCTCTCCAGATTACGTCGCTCACAGTCACTATCCCGAGCAGTTCGCTGTTCTTCACAACCGGCAGTCTCCTGAATCTTCTCTCCAAAAATATCTTTGCAGCTTCCTTTATGTCGGTTTCAGGCGTAATCATAGCCACATCTCTCGTCATGAGCAGTGCAAGCTGGGTTTCTTCAGGGCGTCTGGAGAAATCGTTTCTCGTAACGATTCCTATGAGTTCCTTTGTTCCCCTTTTGACTACCGGCACTCCGGATAAGTTTTTCTTTATTACTAACTCCAGAGCCTCTGCTGCGCTACCCGGAACCTCGGCATATACAACGTCTCCTGTCATAATCTCTTCGATTTTCATATATCTTGCCTCCAAAACAAGTTACTTGCGTATCACCAGCACTGGACATGGAGAAGTCCTTACCACTTTCTCTGTCACGCTTCCCAAGAGAAGGCGGTCCAGCCCGCGTCTGCCAGCGGTTCCCATAACTATTAATTCTATTCCTTCTTCTTTTGCAAATTTTATAATATCCTCAGAAGGAACTCCTTCTCTGAGCAGCGCTTCATATTCTACCTTTACTGAGGAAGCCATATTTTCCACAACTTTTAAAGCTTTTTTTCCTTCTTCGTCGAGCAATCCTCGCATGCTTTCCCATATAGCCTCTGTGGGAATGCCAGCAAATGCTGAGATGTCTATTACACAGAGCCCATATATTTTTGAATTTAAAGCTTGCGCTAACTTAACTCCTTGCTCCGCTGCATGCTCTGCGGTTTTCGAGCCGTCCGTAGGTATCAATATCCTTTTATACATAAACCCCCCTAACGACGCTTCTAATATCACTTGCCTCGTATCTGTGTACTATAGCTAGTATGGGGTCGTATAAATATTTTCTGTTTCCTAATATAATAAAGTTAGCCTCGTTTCCCTCTCGAATGGCGCTGCTTTTTAATCCGAGAATCTTTCTTCCATTCAGCGTAGCGGCTTCCAAGATTTTCCTTGCATCGAACTTATAATCTCTGCTCAAGCCTCTTGCAGCTTTGAAGGCAAATTCCATTTCCCTAAACATGTTCAGGGAGTTTACCATTACATTGTCTGTGCCAAAAGCAACTGAAGCATTCTCAAAAATTTCTTTTATCCTCGGCATTCCTACTCCAAGCATCGCATTCGCTCTCGGGCAGAGCACGACAGGAATTTTCGAATCAAAAATTTTTTGCAGGCTTTCCTCACCCGCATTCGTCACGTGCACGAGAAAGTCAGGCTTGAGCTTCAGTGCCTCGTTAACGTCGTCTCCAACCTCTGCTGCATGCAGCGCCAGCAGTTTCCCGCTTTTTTTCACAGCGCTGGATATTTTCTTCAATTCCCCAGGGGGGTAATCCGCAACGCTGCTTATTCCTATTCCATCGCAGTTTTTTAAAACCTCTTCTATATTATCGCCGTTAGGTCTTCCCAGCATCACGGCATCTTGATTTTTCAGGAGCGCAGATTTCAGCTGTTTAATGCCTTTCATGCCGCCTTCCCTGAAATCGCAGAATGCAGTAGTTCCTAGGTTAAGCATTTCATTTAAAGAGCAGCGAATTCCCTTGCTAACTTCTCTTTTTTTTAGGACCTCAAATTTTGCTCCTCTCCTGCCGACTCTCCTGCCTATGTGCTCATAGGCAGCTAAATCCCGGGCAATCGAATCTCCCAGGTGAACGTGGGCGTTGGTAAATGCGGGGAATATTATTCCTCTTTTCGCGTCCGTGACATTTCTGTACGGAGCCCTTCCTTCCCCGATTTCCTTTATCACTCCATTTTCAACTGCTACGTAGCCCTTCACTACCTCGAATTCTTCGCCGCACAGAAGCGTAGCGTTGCTAAATACTCTCATCGATAAAACTACTGCGGCATTGGTATTTATTTATTGCTTGGCATTGCACTTTAAAAGCAGTTTGGATAGACAAAATATAAATTCTATAAAGGACATCGCAAGTTTGTTGAGAGAATGAAAAACATTTACTCAGTTGCGGTTGTAATCGCTTCTGCAGCAGTTGCGTATATCATATTCAAATGGGATAAAGAGAAAGAAGAGGAAAAATGAAATGCGCCTCATCGTTACTTCCCAGCAGGACGTTGCGGGCACGAATGTTTATAATGAGCTTGCGAGAAACTTCGGCTTCGCAGCAGAGGGTGAGTTCGAAGGCAGGGCGATTTTAAAGAGGGGCGAGGTCTGGGCTATTGCTACGGATAAAAAGCAGACTGAAGCAGAACATCTTGATGTTCTTTTTGATGCAGAGTATTATGTTTTCGCCTCCCGCCACAGGAGCGAATCTAGGACAAAAACTCTCACCGTGCACGTGACAGGAAATTTAACCAGCCAAGCTTTAGTCGGCGGCAAGCCAAGACAGCTTGCTTGGTGCAACCCGAGCGCAATGAAAGTTGCGCTTCAAGAGCTCCAAAGGGCAAAACTACAAGATTATAAAGTTTCGATGGAAGCAACGCACCATGGACCAACGGGTCTAAAAAAACCGGTGCTCTTCGTAGAAGTTGGTAGCACTGAAACTGAGTGGAACGATGCAGAAGCTGTAAGAGCTGTTGCGAGCGCAGCGCTCGCAGCGGCCGAAAACAGGAAAGAGTACGAGAGTGCAATCGGTATAGGCGGCAGCCACTATGCTCCGCGCCACACAAGCGCTATGCTCGAAAGCAGCATTGCGATAGGGCACATAATACCCTCATACGCAATCGATGAAATAGACGTAGATGTTTTAGCTCAGGCTGTCGAGAAATCCAGCGCAAGCTTTGGATTTCTGGACTGGAAGGGAATGAAAAAAGAGCAGCGGGATAAAGTAATTGCCCTTGCAGCAGAGCTTAACCTGAAACTCAAGAGAGGGAGGGATTTGGAAATATAGGGTCTCGGCAGAGGAGTGAGGAGCGGAAGCGACGAAACGACGAATGCTGAGAAAATCACTTTTCCGGTGCACTAGCGATAGCTGGAGCAACCGGAAAATCACTTTTCCGGTGCTCTTGGCAAACTCCTATAAGAGCAGGAGACGAAGTCTCGGTAA
>JACRDW010000048.1 GCA_016212785.1 Methanobacteriota archaeon
CGAGCAAGCAGGAGCTGGGCAGGGTAAGCGGTTTAGAAGTTTCAACAGCTTCTGCGTGCGTGGTAACGCCTGGAAAGGCAAGAGAAATAATAGAGGAAATTGCAGAAAAATTAAAAAGTTTGAAAAAGTAATTGAGGAGGCTGACAAATGCCGAAGGAAGAGGAAACCAGAGGTTTTCCAGCAGAGGTCGTCGAGGTCATAGGCAGAACCGGCATGACGGGCGAGATTCTTCAGGTCAAGTGCAGAATTTTAGAGGGCAGAGACAAGGGAAGAAGTATCAGGAGAAACGTAAAAGGTCCAACAAGAGTCGGCGATATATTGATATTAATGGAGACTGACAGAGAAGCCAAAGAATTAAGGGTGCCCTAGTCTCAGCATTTCGCTGTCAAGCTTTTCAAACCACTTGACGTAGGGATTGTCCCTACGTCTGTCTTCTCGAATGATTGCTCGTGCCGAGACCCAGTCGGTCAAGACACGACTGAGCATTCATTCAGCAGGAACGAAGGCACGAGCGACACTCATGCGATTCTTCTTGCGAAATCTCGCTTCTACGAAGCGAATGCGACGAAGGGATTGAAAATGGAAGTTCATGAATGTTCATTCTGCGGCAGGAAGATTGAAAGCGGCATAGGAAAAATGTTCGTAAAGAAAGACGGCACCGTGCTTTATTTCTGCAGCAGCAAATGCGAGAAGAACGCACTTAAGCTTGGAAGAACTCCGAGAAAAGTTGGGTGGATAAGAAAGGCGAAGTAATTTCTCAGCACTTCGAAACGCTCAGACCTTCGAGCATTGGCATGGTTCGCGTTTCTTGTGCCGAGACCCATCATTACACTTGCGTAGCAAGTGGTAGAGTGGGTCAAGACACGAGGAGAAACGACTAAAAGGAGTTTCGACGAGTGGATTGAAATGGAGAGAAGTTTTTTCATGGTCAAGCCTGATGGCGTTGAGAGAGGCTTGGTGGGCGAGATTATCTCGAGAGTTGAGAAAAAAGGACTCAAAATAATTGCCATGAAGATGATTCGTGTGGATGCGAATCTTGCGAAAAAGCATTACGCAGAGCATGCTGCGAAGCCGTTTTTCCGGGATTTGGTGGCGTATATAACTTCTGGACCCTGCGTTGCGATGGTTGTGGAGGGAAACAACGCAATTAAAACATTGAGAGATATGACTGGCAAGACTAATCCAAAGGAAGCTGCCGCAGGAACGATTAGAGGCGACTTCGGTATCGACGTTTGCCGCAACGTTGTGCACGCTTCTGATTCCAAAGAGTCTGCAAAGAAAGAAATCGAGCTTTTCTTTAGACCGAGTGAAATTTTATAAACGTTAATCTCTAAGAAATAAACAATGATAAGACAGCCTATAGTATCTGTTCTGGGTCATGTTGACCATGGAAAGACCACGCTGCTCGACACGATTCGCGGTTCAGCGGTTGCGGAAAGAGAGGCGGGCGGCATAACGCAGCACATCGGAGCTACGGAAATACCAATGAGCGTAATTGAGAAGCTGTGCGGCGGCTTGCTCAAGCAGCTGGCTGTCAAAATAACGTTGCCCGGACTTCTCTTTATAGATACGCCCGGGCACGAGGCATTTACAACGCTTCGAAAGCGGGGAGGCGCACTTGCAGATTTAGCCATTCTCGTTGTGGACGTTAACGAGGGATTCCAGGCGCAAACCTTAGAAGCTTTGAATGTTTTAAAAACCTACAAAACCCCGTTTTTAGTGGCTGCGAATAAAATCGATAAAATAAAGGGATGGCAGGTATTCAAGGGATTTCCGTTCACGCACAGCTTTTCAAAGCAGGACGAGGAAACAAAGTCTCTGGTCGAGAATGAAGTCTACGAGCTCGTCGGAAAGCTCTACGAAGAGGGCTTTCAGTCAGAGAGGTTTGACAGAGTAACGCAGTTTGAAAAGCAGGTGGCAGTGATACCTGTAAGCGCAAAAACAGGAGAGGGCATTCCGGAGCTTTTGATGATGCTGATAGGACTTGCCCAGAAGTTCATGGAGAAGCGGCTTGAAGTGGAGATACAGAGTCCTGCAAAGGGGACGATACTCGAGGTAAAAGAGGAGGTCGGGCTCGGAGTAACTGTGGATGCAATAATATATGACGGGAAAATCAAGAGAGGAGATGCCATAGCGGTGGGCGGGAGAAAAGAAGTGATTGTAACCAAGGTTCGCTCGCTTCTAAAGCCAAAGCCGCTCGATGAAATCAGAGACCCGAGGTTTAAATTCAATCCTGTTTCCGAGGCGCATGCGGCATGCGGAATAAAAATTGCTGCACCAAATCTCGAAGACGCTCTCGCAGGCTCTCCTATACGAGTGGTCGGCGAGGATTTGGAGAAAGGAGTGGCAGAGGTTAAAGCAGAGATAGCGGAAATAAAAGTTGAAACAGAAAAAGCTGGCGTCGTTGTTAAGGCAGACACCCTCGGCTCCCTGGAAGCCTTGATAAACATGCTGGAGAAAGAGAGCATACCGGTTAGAAAAGCGGACGTGGGCGACGTATCGAGGAGAGACATTGTGGAGGCTGAGGCTGTGAGAGGTGAGGACAGATATAAAGCCGTAGTGCTCGGATTCAATGTAAAAGTTTTGAAGGATGCTGAGGAGAGAGCCAGGGCAACTGCAACGCAGATATTTCAGAACAATGTAATTTATAGATTAATTGAGGACTACCAGAAGTGGATAGCAGAGGAAAAAGAAAGGGAAAAGAGAGAAGAATTCGACAAGATTACTAAACCTGCGAAGATTAAAATTCTCCCCCACTACGTATTCAGGACCAGCAAGCCCGCCATAGTCGGAATAGAAGTACTGGCAGGTACCATAAGAACCAACGTGAAGCTTATGAACGAGGAAGGCGGAGTAATTGGAACCGTCAAAGGCCTGCAGGACAGGAACGAGAATATCGAAGAGGCGAGGAAGGGACGCCAGGTTGCGATTGCAATAGATGGCGCAACCGTGGGAAGGCAGATAAAAGAGAACGATATTCTATATTCTGAATTGCAGGAAAACGAGGTGAAGTTGATAGAGAAATATAGAAAGAATTTAAGCCCAGACGAAGAAGAGGCTTTCGAGGAAATAAAAAAAATAAGAGGTGATTAGTTGCAGAAACTTATAATCTCGGATTCGAACGGAAAATCTTACAGCATCGAGTTGGATGAAAAAAAGTCTAAGAGTTTTATCGGCTTGAATATAGGGAAAGTTTTTGATGCCGCACAGCTCGGGCTTGCGGGCTATAAGATTAAGATAACCGGCGGAAGCGACAAAGACGGCTTTCCGATGCGCAGCGACGTGCACGGAAGGGTGAGAGCGAGAATACTTCTCTCCAGCGGCCCTGGTTACCGACCAAAGGAGAAAGGGCTGAGGAGGAGAAAGATGGTAAGAGGGAGAGCTATTACCCCTGAGATCATCCAGATTAATGCAAAGGTTGTGGAGAAGGGAGAGAAAAGCCTTGAAGAGCTGCTCGGCAAGAAAGGTGGTTGATTGCAGCCTGAAGTGAACATAGGCATGGTTGGTCACGTAGACCACGGCAAGACAACGCTGACCCAGGCGCTGTCCGGGATATGGACGGACAGGCACAGCGAGGAGATAAAGAGGGGCATTTCCATAAGACTGGGATATGCAGATTGCACTTTTCGGCGCTGTCCTTCCTGTCCAGCGCCGAGATGCTACGCAACGGAGGAGAAATGCAGGCACTGCGGTTCAAAAACAGAGGTATTGAGGGAGGTTTCTTTTGTTGATTCTCCAGGGCACGAGACTTTAATGGCTACCATGCTTTCCGGCGCCGCAATAATGAACGGTGCAATTCTCGTCATCGCAGCGAACGAACCCTGCCCCCAGCCCCAGACAAAGGAGCATCTCATGGCCCTGGATATAATAGGCGTCAAGAATATCATAATCGTCCAGAATAAGATAGACCTGGTCCCAAAAGAAAAAGCCCTGGAACACTACGAGCAAATTAAAAATTTCGTCAAGGGCACCACAGCCGAGAATGCTCCGATAATACCGGTCGCAGCCCAGCACAAGGCTAATGCAGACGTCTTAATTCAGCACATCGAAAAAATCATACGCCCCGTGGAGAGAGACCCAAGCAAGCCTGCGAGAATGTTTGTTGCACGCTCTTTCGATATAAACAAGCCGGGTGCTCTTCCAGAGAACCTAAAAGGCGGAGTTGTGGGCGGTTCTCTGACGCAGGGAAAATTAAAAGTTGGAGATGCGATAGAAATATCCCCGGGAATAAAAATAGAGGAAGAGAACAAAGTTTACTGGAAATCTCTCACAACCGAAATAGCGTCTCTGATGATTGGAGAAAAAAAATTCAAGGAAGTTTTTCCGGGCGGGTTGGTGGGAATAGGCACGAAGCTCGACCCATCTTTTACAAAATCCGACGGCTTGTCAGGAATGATTCTCGGGCAGCCGGGCGCGCTGCCTCCGGTATTGCACAGCCTTCTGCTCGAAGTTTACCTGCTTCAGAGAGTTGTCGGAACCAAAGAAGAGCTTGAGGTAGAAAAGATTAAAACAGGCGAGCCTCTAATGCTGAGCGTGGGAACAGCAACAACCGTAGGAGTAGTATCCAGCGCCAGAAATAACGAGGTCGAGATGAAGTTAAAGCTGCCCGTGTGCGTGGAAAAAGGAGTCAGAGTTGCGATTAGCAGGAGAATAGGAGCAAGGTGGAGATTGATTGGCTACGGAATCATATTATAAAGTTGTGCTGGACTCAAATTTTTTGCTGCTGCCGCTTCAGTTCCGCATCGACATATTTGCAGAGCTGGATAAACTGCTGGATGTACGCTACGAAGTTTATGTTACGAAGGGAGTGATAGAGGAGCTGAAAAAAATAAAATCGAGGCATGCCAGAGCAGCGTTATCTATTGCAAATAAGCTTCCTGTTATAGATGCGGAAGGCGGTGTTGACGAGGCTCTTTTAAAACTTGCCTCAAAAGACATTATAATCGCTACAAACGATAAGTTTTTAAAGGAGAAGATAAGAAAAAAAGGTGCGCCAGTAGTTTACCTGCGCCAGAGGAAATACCTGGCGATTGACGGTTATATTAGGTAGCGAAGTTAGGCGCAAAGGGTCAAGATACGACTCTCAGCACTTCGATGACAAGCTTTTCAAACAACTTGACGTAGGGATTGTCCCTACGTCTGTCTTCTCGAATGTCGTCTCGTGCCGAGACCCATTGAGAAAAGGAGTGGATTGAAAATGATAGAATATATCGTACCAATAGCAGGTTTTACAGGTCTTGCATTCGCAGCCTACCTGGCGAGATATGTTTTGAACCAGGACAAAGGTACGCAGAAAATGCAGGACATTGCGAATGCAATTGCGGAGGGGGCGAACGCTTTCTTACACAGACAGTACAGTACCATTGGTAAGCTCGCTGTCATTGTTGCAGCGATTCTTGCGGCGGTGTGGTATATCGCTGCGCCGGAGAACAAGGGCGCTGCAGCGTTTAAGGTAGGATTTGCATTCCTCACCGGCGCTGCAATGTCAGCAATATCTGGTTATGTGGGCATGTATATTTCAGTCCGTTCAAATGTCAGAGCAGCTGCCGCTGCAAGGAAGAGCGCAAGTGATGCGCTTACCGTTGCGCTGCGCGGCGGCGCAGTTACCGGGCTGCTCATCGTTTGCCTGAGCGTGCTCGGCGTTGCAGGCATTTACTATCTATATTCTGCGCTGTTTGGTCTTGGTAAGGATACGCCTCTCTACATCGTCGGCTACGGCTTCGGCGCAAGTTTTGTCGCACTTTTTGCACAGCTCGGCGGCGGGATTTACACCAAGGCAGCAGATGTTGGTGCTGATTTGGTTGGCAAAATCGAGGCAGGAATACCGGAGGACGACCCGCGCAACCCGGCAGTTATCGCTGACTTGGTAGGCGACAACGTCGGCGACTGTGCGGGAAGAGGTGCAGATTTGTTCGAAAGCACTGCCGCAGAAAACATAGGCGCCATGATTCTGGGCATACTTTTGTTCCCGATAGCAGGTTTTGCCGGCATATTATTTCCGCTCGTGGCAAGGGCGCTCGGCATATTCGCAACGATTGCAGGTCTTTTCTCTGTGAAAATGAAGGAGGATGAAGACCCGATGAAGGCTCTTGCAAGGGGTTATGTCATCACGAGCATACTCGCTGCGATATTCTTCTACATAGCAGTAAAAATTATGTTTGCACCCACGATACCCGGGCACATGTGGCTCTTTGCTTCCGGGCTGGTGGGCATTGCAATGAGCGTTGTGTTCCTGTATCTGACTGATTATTACACATCCGATAAATACAGACCTGTTCAGGAGATTGCAGAGTCCTCGCAGACAGGTCCTGCAACCAATATAATTTCAGGGCTTGCAGTCAGCATGGAAACAACAGCGCTGCCGGCAATAACAATTTGCGCGTCTCTTCTGCTCGCCTTCTATTTCGGAGGTAAAAGCGGCGTTGCGCACGGCGGTCTCTACGGCACGGCGCTCGCTACGATGGGCATGCTTGCGACGTGTGCGTATATACTTGCAATGGACACCTTTGGACCGATTACTGACAATGCGAACGGCATAATCGAAATGTCAGGCTTTTCGGGTGAGGTGAGGAAGGTAACAGACAAGTTGGACGCAGTCGGCAACACAACGAAAGCATTAACAAAGGGATATGCCGTAGGAAGTGCCGGGCTTGCAGCATTTTTGCTCTTCCAGGCATACATGGAAGCGGTGCATATAAATATCGTGGATATTGCAAAGCCTGATGTGTTTGTGGGCGGTTTCGTAGGCGTTATGCTCGTGTTCATATTCAGTTCGCTTGCAATTCGCGCAGTCGGCAGAAATGCGTACGTCATAATCAACGAGGTTCGCCGCCAGTTCAGAGAAATTCCAGGGATAATGGAGGGAAAAGCAAAGGCAGATTATGCTGCATGCGTGGATATATGCACAAGGGGTGCGCTGAAAGAGATGGTCTTACCCGGGATGCTGCCTGTACTCGGGCCGGTACTCATCGGCGTGTCCTTCAAATATGCCTACGGCAGCGGCGGTGAGGCGGTCGCGTCTTTCTTGATGATGGGCACAATCGGCGGGGTCATCCTGGCTATGATGATGAACAACGGCGGCGGTGCCTGGGACAATGCAAAGAAGTATATAGAGGCAGGAGCATACGGCGGTAAACGTTTGGCTGACGGAAGCAAAAATCCCACCCACGCTGCGGCGGTAGTCGGAGACACTGTCGGAGACCCGCTCAAGGACACCGCAGGACCTTCGCTGCACGTGGTAATAAAACTGCTGAGTACAATTACCCTCGTGCTCGCGCCTTTGTTCGTATGAGAGGAGGGAAAAGCGATAAAAGATGTATAGACTCGTAGTACTAGAAGACCTCATAAGGGTTCCGCCTGATAAATTTGGTCTGCCGCTGACCGAGGTTGTAGAGGATATTCTAAAAGCAGGTTATGAATATACGATGCACAATAAGCTGAGAAGAGAAGGCGGCTATGAAGGCAGGCTGGACAAAGAGCTGGGGATGATACTGGCAGTAACGAAAATAATAGATATAAAGGACGGAACAGTTATACCCGGCGACGGCGCTGCTTATCACAGCACAACCTTTGAGGCGCTGGTATTTAAGCCAGAGCTGCACGAAATTCTTGACGTCGAAATCGTCGAAATCGTCGAGTTTGGCGCATTCGTGCGCTTGGGACCCCTCGACGGCTTGATTCACGTTTCCCAGATAACAGACGACTTCATAATTCACGACGTAAAGAGAGGAGCTCTGGTCGGAAAGGAAAGCAACAAGGTTCTGGGAGTCGGAGACAGGGTGAGAGCAAGAATTGTTGCAGCTAGCCTGAACCCTGAGAAATCCAAGGAGAGCAAGATAAATCTCACAACCCGCCAGCCCGGACTGGGAAAGCATGAGTGGCTGGAAGAAGCAAGAAAGAAAGGAAAGAAAGAGCCAAAGAAACCAGAGAAGCCGAAAGAGGAAGAGAAGAAAGAAGAAAAGAAAAAGGAGAAGAAATGAGCCCTTTCAGCCCTTTTGCTTTTGCAAAAGCGCTGGCGGAAAACTACTTGCGATAGCAAAACCGCCAGACTTGCGCACTACCTGACGGTATTGCGAAGCGAACTGCAATAACGGGTCAAGACCGAGGTCTTCAAACGTAGAAAATTTGCGAAGCAAATTTTCAGACGTTTAAAAACGAAGGGATTGAAAATGAAGGAAAGAGCGTGCAAGGAATGCGGCAGGATAACCGAGCTGGATGTTTGCGTCGTGTGCAAAACTCCCACCTCATCGGACTGGATGGGTTACGTCAGCGTGATAGATGCTGAGAAGTCTGAAATAGCGAAAAAGTTGAACATAGCTGCAAAGGGAAGATACGCATTGAGAGTAAGGTAAATGAAAGATTTAAAGCTGCCCAAAGAACTTCGGGGCATTTTCAAAAAACCTTTTGGTGAAGTCTATAGAGGTAAAGGATTAAAGCCAGCGCAGGAAATCAAGAGCAGGCTGAAGGGCGAGAAGGTAATCGTAGTCGGAGACATGACTCTCAAAAACATGCTTGCGGTCGGAGTTAAGCCGAATCTCGCTGTCGTGGATTTAAAAACGAAAAGGAGCATTGAGATGCCTGCAGTTGAAAACGTTTTCAGAGCGAAGAATCCTCCGGGAATGATAACAAGCGACTTATGGAACAAAATACACGAGGCCATCGAAGTGGACGGCTCGGTTGTACTGATTGAAGGAGAGGAAGACCTCGCTGTGCTGCCCTGCGTTTTAGAGGCAGACTGGGGTACGGTCGTGCTCTACGGACAGCCGGACGAGGGAATAGTATTTATTAAAGTAGATGAGAACAAAAAGATTGAGGCAGGCATGGTGCTGAAGCTTTTAATGAGTTCACAGGAAAAGGAGGCGATTTAGTGGAAGTAACGATACTCGAAGAGAAGGAAAACCCGCTTCTTGACAGAAAAGAACTGAGGGTCAAGGTTGTTCACGACGCCGCAACCCCGAGAATATCTGAAGTAAGAGACAAGATGGTTGCGATGCTGGGCGTTGATAAAGAAACTCTCATACTGGATTCCTTAAAGTCAAGATTTGGCGCCAGAGAAAGCATCGGCTTTGTCAAGGTTTACAAGACGAAGGAGAGGGCACTCAAGGTAGAGCCGAGGCACAGGCTGGAGAAAAATTTGCTTGTGGAAAAAACCAAGAGAGAAGAGAAGCCAAAAGCAGCACCCAAGAAAAAAGAGGAGCCTAGGAAGGAAGTCCCAAAAAAGGAAGAGAAGCCAAAAGCGGAAGTGAAAAAAGAGACGCCTAAGAAAGAGACGGAGAAGAAGCAATGACTGAAAAGTGGAAGCTTTACGATATTAAGGGAGCGAAGCTCCAGAGAAAAAATCGTCCCTGCCCCAGATGCGGCGAGGGCATTTTTCTGGCTGAGCACAAGGACAGGCTTTCCTGCGGCAGCTGCGGTTATACGGTATGGAAAGAAACTTGATTTGCTTGGGAATCGAAGGCACTGCAGAAAAGCTCGGCGCAGGCATAGTTTCTTCTTCAGGTAAGATTCTCGCAAACGTAGTTAAGTACCATTCCTTGGTGGGAGGCATCCACCCGAGAGAGGCTGCGCAGCACCATGCCGAGAATATGAAAGCTACCCTAGAGCAAGCATTGCAGAATGCAAGCATCGGCTTGGGCGATATTGATATTGTCGCTTTTTCGCAGGGTCCTGGTCTGGGTCCGTGCCTTCGCGTTGCTGCAGTCTCTGCAAGGACGATTTCTCTAGCGAAAAAAATTCCAATCATCGGCGTAAACCACTGCATTGCTCACATCGAGATAGGCCGCCTGCTTACAAAGGCCAAGGACCCCTTAACTCTGTACGTTTCCGGGGGCAACACGCAGGTAACCGCTTATACAGAAGGCCGCTATCGCGTTTTTGGAGAAACGCTGGACATTGCAATCGGCAACTGCATAGACCAGTTTGCAAGGGAAATGAAACTGGGAAGTCCTGGTGGAGCAATAGTTGAAAAGTTAGCCCGAAGCGGCAGCTACTTCGAGCTACCTTATGTTGTTAAAGGCATGGATTTATCCTTTTCAGGACTGCTGACCGCTGCTATAGAAGCTGCAAAAAAGCAAAAAATCGAAGACGTTTGCTACAGCCTTCAGGAAACTGCTTTTTCAATGCTGGTAGAGGTTACTGAGAGAGCGTTAGCTCATGCCGAGAAAAAAGAAGTTATGCTTGCGGGTGGGGTAGCAGTTAACAGGCGCCTGCAGGAAATGATTGCGCTAATGGCAAGGGAGCACAACGCAAAATTCTTAGTCCCTCCAAAAAACGTTCTCGGAGATAACGGAGCGATGATAGCCTGGCTCGGCATCTTAATGTACGACAGCGGCGTTCGTCACAAAATCGAAGACACGATGGTAAAGCAACGGTTCAGGACCGATGAGGTGGAAGTAAAGTGGAGATGATAGGCAAGGGCGCGGAGGCCAACATCTACTTAAGCGGCGAGAGGGTAATAAAAAACCGGATTTCCAAGGCTTATCGAGTCAGAGAGCTGGACGAGGCGCTCAGAAAAACCAGGACAAAAAGGGAAGCAAGGCTGATTTCTCTCGCAAGAAGGGCAGGCGTGGCAACGCCTTTTATTCTGGACGTAAACAATCCTGATACTACGGTGGAGATGAGCTTCGTTGAGGGACTGCAGATTAAAAAAATGCTGAATAAAGCATCAAAAAAAGACAGGCTGCGAATTTGCAGGGAAATCGGCAGAAGCACAGGCAGGCTGCACAGCAACAATATAATTCACGGCGATTTGACAACTTCCAACACGATTCTCGCAGGCGATAAAATTTACTTCATAGATTTCGGGCTCGGAGAGGTAAGCGAGGCAGTCGAGGATAAAGGCGTAGATTTGCTCGTATTTAAAAAATCTCTGCGCTCCACGCACTATAAATTTGAAAAGGAATGCTTCAAAGCCTTTGTCGAAGGCTACTCCAGGGAATACAAAGCCTATAGAGATATCCTTGAGAGATTAAGAATAATAGAGCTGCGGGGGAGATATTTCACAGAGAGGTTTTAAAATTTCTGGACCCATTAATGTAGGCTTGTTTGGGTCCAGAAATTTTATTAATAAGTGCACACTACAGCGCTGGCGGCATGCAGCTCAAAGTATGGGCAGGGCTTCGTGCATTCTTTTATCTCGACTTCACTTCTCTTCCAGGGGCAATCTACAGAGCCATTTTTGATTGGAATACTCCTCCTGGGGTGGGCTTCCTTGAACCACCTGATAGAGGGCGCCGTAGACTCGTATGTGTTCTTGTTTACCTGCTTTATATATTTCAGTGCCTGCAGTACTAGCAGTGCTCTTGCAACAACCGTCTTTTTCAAGGGAACTTGCTTGTAGAGATCCTTCTCCCTGAATACCGGAGGCATGGCGTAGAGGTATTTCTTTACACTTTCTACCTCTTCTTTGGATATAGAGGGGTTATTTTTCCACAAAAGCACATATTTGGTATTTGTTCTAAAAATTACCCCTTTTTCAAACTCTAACAAGTCTCCATCCAATTTTGAAAGCTTCTCATCTATTTTAGACAGCTTTTTTTCCAGTTCTTCCTTCTCCCTTACCAGACTTTTTATCCTCTGGATGCCAATTTTCATCATTTAATATGTTAAAATTACCGTCAAAAAACCAAAAAATTTATGTTTTAGTAAAAAAAAGCGGAGTTGTGATTTACTTTACAACCTCGAACAGGCATAAATATCTCGAAGCAAAGGAGATATTTAGGAAGAACGGGCTTAAATTGGGGAGAATATCCAGAGATTATACAGAAATACAGGCAAATACTCTGGAAGAAGTAGTAAAAGAGGCCCTCTGGCACATAAACAGAAAAAAAGTATTCATTGAAGATTCAGGCATTTTTATAAAGGCGCTGAACGGCTTTCCGGGCGTTTATTCTCGCTACGTCGAGGACACGATTGGAAATCGCGGAATTTTAAGATTGATGCGAGATGTTAAAAATCGCGGTGCTGTCTTCAGGTCAGTAGTTGGCTACAAAGACAGTAGAACAAAGCTATTCAAGGGCGAGGTTTACGGCAGCATAGCTCTGGAAGAGCGCGGTATCAAGGGCTTTGGCTACGACCCCATATTCATACCAAAAGATTATAATAAGACCTTCGCAGAGGATTATAGACTAAAGCAGAAAATTTCGCACAGGAGAAAAGCGATAGAGAAGCTTGCGAAGTATCTCAGCACTTCGCAATCAAGCTTTTCATATAGGCGAGAGCGAATGATTGCTCATGCCGAGACCCAGAGTTGCACTTGCCGAGGGCAAGTGATATATCGGGTCAAGACACGACTGAGAGAAGAACGAAGTTCGAGCGAAGGAGTGGATTGAAAATGTCAAGGATGCATTCAGGTAAGAGAGGCAAATCAGGTTCTACGAGACCTTACAGGACCTCACCCCCGGAGTGGGCAGAGTATCAGCCGCAGGAGATTGAAAATCTGATACTCAAGCTCGCAAAGAAGGGTGAAAATCCAAGCATGATTGGTACAACATTGAGAGACCAGTACGGCGTACCAAACGTTAAATTAATCTCGAAAGAGAGGATAACTAAAATTTTAGATAAAAAAATGAAGAGGGAAATACCAGAGGATTTGATGAATCTAATTAGAACGGCAGTAAATCTGGAGAAGCACCATGCGGCGAATCCTCACGATACGACTGCCAAGCGGGGCATGCAGCTAGCCGAGTCGAAAATAAAGAGGCTTGCGAAGTACTACGTGAGGGAGGGCAGATTACCTGCAGGCTGGGCGTACGACCTTGCAAAAGCTAAGCTGCTGGTGAAATAGCAATGCGGCTTCCAATAAAAATGCTCAGAGAGTTTGAGGAAGCTTCAAAAGTTTTTAAAGAACTCATTGAAAAAGGCGAAGTTGTTAGAGTAATAACCCACAACGATGCGGACGGACTCAGCGCGGGGTCAATACTCCACAAAAGCGTGAGCAGGGAAAGCTGCGCGGTTCATATAACAAGCGTTAAACAGCTTGATGAAAGAGCAATAAAAGATGCTTCGGCAAATAGCCAGAAAATCGTCATAATTACAGATGCTGGCAGCGGGCAGCTGGAGGAGATAAGGGAGCACCTGCTTGACAAGCATTACGTGATAGTGCTGGACCACCACCAACCGAAGGAACTGGAGCACGAGAGTTTATTCCACATAAATCCTCACCATCACGGCATCGACGGAGCAAGAGAAATCAGCGGAGCAGGAATGGCGTACCTGTTTTCCAAGGCAGTAAATCCGAGCAATACGGATTTATCACCGCTTGCAATAGTGGGCGCGCTTGGGGATATCCAGGATGCCGGCGGAGAGCTCGTCAGACTGAACAGAGACGTACTTGAGGACGGGATAAATGCAGGAGTTTTAAAGGCCGAGAAGGATTTGCGCCTGTTCGGAAGGCAGACGAGACCTCTGTACAAGGCGATAGAGTACACGACAGAGCCGTTCATCCCGGGCTTGAGCGGAAGCGAGTCAGCGTGCGCGCAGTTTCTAAACGAC
>JACRDW010000046.1 GCA_016212785.1 Methanobacteriota archaeon
ATTGCGCAGGCTGGTCTCTGAAAAATCTACTTGTCAGAGGCTTCAGAAACGTTCCGAACAAGGTGGATACGAAGCCTGCGAAGCATTTAGACGTGGTAATCTCGCAGATGGTGAACTACCTCGGTTGCCTGCAGATGGAGTTTGCAGGTGCGCAGGCTTTCTCTTCGGTAGATACCCTGCTCGCACCTTTCGTAAAGACTGACAGTCTAACTTACAGGCAGGTGAAGCAGAACTTACAGCGCTTAGTATTTTCCCTGAACATTCCCTCGAGGTGGGGCTGCCAGATGCCCTTCACTAACCTAACTTTCGACTGGACAGTGCCCGAGGACATGAAGAACGAAAGAGCAATAGTCGGCGGCGTGGAGCAGGACTTCACCTACGGGGACTGCCAGGCAGAGATGGACGTGATAAACAGAGCGTTCCTAGAAATTATGAGAGACGGCGATGCGAACGGCAGGATATTCACCTTCCCGATACCAACTTACAACCTTACCAAGGATTTTGACTGGGACAGCGAAAATGCAAACCTGCTTTTCGAGGTAACTGCTAAATACGGCACGCCCTACTTCCAGAACTATATAGGCAGCGACTTAGATCCTAAAAGCATTCGAGCAATGTGCTGCAGGCTTAACCTGAACCTGAATGAACTCATAAGAAGACCGGGCCACGTTTTTGCGGCAGGCGACAGCACGGGCAGCATAGGTGTGGTAACTATTAACATGAACAGGCTCGGCTATGAATCCAAAACGAAAGAAGAGTTCTTCGAAAAATTAAAGCACTGCATGCTGTTAGCGGAAGATTCTCTGGAGATGAAAAGAAAGGTCATCGAGAAAAACTTGCAAAATGGCTTAATGCCGTACACGAAATCCTACCTCGGCACCTTCAGAAATCACTTCTCTACGATCGGTCTGTGCGGAATGAACGAGGCATGCCTGAATTTCCTTGGAAAGAGCATTGCAACGCAGGAAGGAAAAGCATTTGCAATTGAAACGCTGCTTTTCATGAGAGACCTCCTAAGAGAATTCCAGAGAGAGACAGGCAACTTATACAACCTTGAGGCGACACCCGCAGAATCTACTGCGTACAGATTCGGAAAGTTGGACAAGGAGATATATCCCGACATAATAACCGCAGGCAAGGATACGCCCTACCTGACAAACTCGACGCATATGCCTGTAAACCATACCGACGACGCAATAGAAGCAATAGAGCACCAGAACGACGTCCAGCCGCTCTACACAGGCGGAACAATCTTCCATACCTTTATGGGCGAGAGAATGAGTGACGGAGAGAGCTGCAAGATGCTTGTGAAGAAGATAGCACACAACACAAGGATGCCTTACTTCACAATTACTCCGACGTTTAGCGTATGCAGGAACCACGGCTATATAAAAGGCGAACAGCAGCGCTGTCCTGAGTGCGGCTCCGAAACAGAGATTTACTCCAGAATTGTAGGATACTTCAGACCTGTAAAGAACTGGAATGCGGGTAAAAAAGAAGAGTTCAGAGAAAGGCTTGAATACGAGGAATCAAAGACCCTGAGCCACAGCTTCAAGAGCGAAATTGCTCCAATCGTTAGCGCTGTAGCTTAGATATATGCTCATTAAAGGCTTAGTTAAAACCACCCTGATAGACTACCCGGGAAAAGTTGCGTGCATCGTTTTTATTGCCGGCTGCAATTTCCGCTGCCCCTACTGCCAGAACCCTGATTTAGTCGCTGGCTACTGGGAGCTTCCTACGATTTCTGAGGAGGAAGTCTTCAGGCATTTAAAATCCAGGAAGAAGTGGCTCGACGGCGTTTGTGTTTCTGGAGGCGAGCCCACGCTGAACAAAGAGCTGCCTGAATTCCTGCGGAAGATAAAGAGCATGGGCTTTTTAATCAAGCTCGACACAAATGGAACAAACCCTGAAATGCTGAAAAAGCTGCTGGATGAAAAGCTGGTAGACTACATTGCGATGGACATCAAAGCACCGCTGGAGAAATATGAAGAAGTCGTAAAAACAAAAGTAGACTTGGAGAAAATCAAGCGCAGCGTGGAGATGATTCGCAGCAACGATGTTGACTACGAATTTCGCACCACCGTTGTTCCAGGACTACTGAGCAGCGAAGATATTGAAAAAATTTGCCTCTGGCTAAGAGGCTCAAAGCGCTACTACCTGCAGCAGTTCAGGCCTGATGTAACACTGGACGCTTCGTTCAGAAAAGTTGTGCCGTACAGGAGAGAGGAAATGCTTAAGTGCTACAACATCGCAAAAGAGAATTTTAAGGTATGCGAGGTGAGGGGGATATAACAGGAATTTTACGGCTCGAGCCTTGCAGGCTCTCGACCCAAATTTCTCCCCAACTTCGGTGCACCTCGCCCCCCGCTAACAGGTGGGTTGCCATTCCAGTGTTATATTCAATTCCACTGCCTTGTATAGTAAAAGTTATAAATAACTTCGAATAATTTAATTCGATATGATTATCCAACTAATTTCAATTTTTATCGGTCTTGTAATTTTGGCATTCTTCTTAAATTGGCTTGACTATAGATTTATTAAAAACATATATTTAAACTCTAAGAGATTTGACCTAAATATTTGTTGTGGTAATACAGCGTGTGAGGGGATTAATGCTGACATTGTCGAAAGAGATGTCCCACGTTTTGTGTTGATTAGAAATATATACAAATTACCATTTAAGAATAAAAAATTTAAAAATACAATATGTTCTCACGCAATGGAACATGTCGAAGATCCCGTAAAATTCTTTAGAGAACTTAAAAGAGTAAGTGAGAATGTGACTGTTTTGGTGCCTCCTCTATGGGATTTTGGTTGTATGATCAATATTTGGGAACATAGACGACAATTTTTAACATTTGCATCCAAACATAAAAATAAGTTACCAAAATTTTTTAA
>JACRDW010000049.1 GCA_016212785.1 Methanobacteriota archaeon
GCTTTCAATACCCTCCTGAACCAGCTCGCTTCCTTCCATTTTCTCCCTAACTTGCCCTGATATTTGCGTCGGCGCAGATTTTCTCTACGTTTGCAGCGGTGTCCTCAACTCCGAGCTTCATTTTCTTGAAAAGCTCGATGAGGTTTACTTTAGTCTGGACGCAGCCCTCGTGAATCAGGGGCACTCCCAGTACAACGCACTTCGTCCTTGAAATCTCGTGCATCGCCGCATTCAAATCCTTGCAGCATGCAACGCCAAGGGCAGCTTTCGGCCTAACAGCCTTTACGATTCTCTCTACGAATCTTCCTCCCGGCACTATGTAGAATCCGTAGCCGAGGCGCTCTACCTCTGCTTTTATATCTTTAATTATGCACATTCCACATTCCCTGCAGGCTATGCCTGTTTTCGAATCCAGTCTGGCAGGGCACTTGACGTTGCGCAGGCACTGCGGCACAACGAGAATTCTGTCCTTCGCCTGCACTCTGGCAAAGCTTTCGACGTTCAGGTGATTTCTTACCTCGATGCATGTTTGATCGACTATTCTCTCGCCAAGTCCAAACGCCCCTGCAATTTTTTTCACCTGCGTCTGAAAGTTGCCCATTACGAACAGAAGCAGTTTTGGCAGGATGAACCTGTGCTTCTTTATCAGTATCACTCCAAGAAGCAGGGAAATTAAGATTAAGATTAGAAATATGAAAACTAAGGCAATTGAAATTTTACCCACAATTTCATAGAACATTTCTTTCCCACGCCCTCATATTTTATATACAAGTTAGCCAACTATCTATTTAATTCTGTCGGGTGAAAGTATGGATTACGACATCAAAGACGTCAAACTGGCCGGAAAGGGAAAGCTCAGAATAGAGTGGGCTTCCAAGCAGATGCCGGTGCTGAATTTAATCAAAAGGCGCTTTGAAAAAGAAAAGCCTCTTCGCAACGTTAGGCTCGCCGCTTGCCTCCACGTCACGAGCGAGACTGCGAATCTGCTCGATGCCCTGAAAGCGGGCGGCGCGAGCGTCGTGGTCTGCGCCTCAAATCCGCTGTCTACGCAGGACGACGTGGCGGCTTCGCTTGTCAAGGATTACAAAATTCCGGTTTTTGCTATTAAGGGAGAGGACAGCAAAACTTATTACAAGCATGTGCACGCTGCACTTGACACGCAGCCGAACATAACCATGGATGACGGCGGCGATTTAGTCTCGACAATTCATGCTGAAAGAAAAGAGCTTCTGAAGAATATAATTGCAGGCACAGAAGAAACAACGACGGGCGTTATTCGCTTCCGGAGCATGGAAGCAAAAGGCGTTTTAAAATATCCCATCATCGCAGTCAACGATGCAAAAACAAAGCACTTCTTCGACAACAGATACGGCACGGGGCAGTCAACGATAGACGGAATTCTCAGAGCCACGAACGTTCTGCTCGCCGGGAAAAATTTTGTCATCTCGGGCTACGGCTGGTGCGGTCGCGGCTTGGCGATGCGGGCACATGGAATGGGAGCGAATATTATAATCACAGAAGTGGACCCGCTCAAGGCTCTGGAAGCTGTGATGGACGGCTACAGGGTTATGCCTATGGGCGAGGCTGCAAAAGTTGGAGATATTTTCGTAACAGTGAGCGGGGATACGAGCGTGATTCGCAAAGAGCATTTCAAGCTGATGAAGGACGGCGCAATCCTCGCCAACAGCGGGCACTTTGACGTCGAGATTTCAATCCCTGATTTGGAGAAGCTCTCGAAGAGAAAGAGGAGAATCAGAGACTTCGTTGACGAATATACAATGAAAGACGGGCGCAGGCTATACCTCCTCGGAGAAGGCCGCCTGATAAACCTCGCAGCGGCAGAAGGTCACCCAGCCAGCGTTATGGACATGAGCTTCGCAAATCAAGCGCTCTGCGCAGAGTACATCAAGAGCGAAGGCGAGACGCTCAAGCCGAAGGTTTACTCAGTGCCGGAAGAAATCGACAAAGAAGTTGCAAGGCTGAAGCTTGAGAGCATGAATGTTAAAATCGACAGGCTCACGAAGGAGCAGGAGAAATATCTCACGAGCTGGGAGATGGGGACTTAGAGCAACGCTTGATAACGTATTGAAGGAAGAATACAACAATGAAAAATAGAGATAGAAAATATTTAGGGTTTATTTTGATTATTCTTGGAGCATACCAACTTTACATATTTTTAGCACTGCTATTTGGATGGACGATAGTACTCATTCCTTTTAGAATGACCGCTAAGGCGAAAAGTGTAGAAGTTATAATTGAAAACCCCGAAGTCGAGTTGTTGTTTACTAAATTTTTTATTGCATTTATTTTTATCCTCTTGGGAATCGAGTTAGCAACGAAAAGGTTTTCAAAATTAATAGAAAAATACATAAAATCAAAATATGGAAGATAGCACCTAACTTTTCTTATCTCATTTGAGCATACCTTAGCGCGAATTTGTATCATAGGCGAATTTAAATACGTTGAATGCCAATATAACACAAGGTGCGTTTATATGAGAGGGATACTAATATTGCTTGGCTTGGTATTTGCTGGATTAGGGTTTGGTGTGTTAAATTATACCGAAAGTCAGGCTTTTGGCTTGATAAAAAGTCAACCTTATAAAGACTATGCATTCCCGCTCTTCATAGGTGGAGCAATATTAATACTTGTGGGCGTTTTTACGGGAGGTAAAACGGAAAGTGTAGATCAATCTGGAAGTAGTGCAAGTAAAGTAAAAAGAAAGGTTATCGCTAAAACTGATGCCACAACGGTGAAATGCCCCGTGTGTCAATTTCCTTTGGATGTAATAACCCAAACAGAGGGGACATGCCCAAAGTGTAAAAATGAAATTGAAGTTTTTTTCGAAGGGTAATATGAAGTAAAGCCACTTCTTGTATATTCAAAAACCCTCATATATGTCATGTCGCAAGGATATATTGATGAAAGCAAAAGAGCGGGACTTAACTCTTAAGGACTTCCAATCTCTATCTTCTTCGGTCC
>JACRDW010000051.1 GCA_016212785.1 Methanobacteriota archaeon
AAGATTTCCGCAATAGCGAAGCTAGCGCGCAAGACTTGCGAAAGTAGCACTTGCATGCAAGGGCTATGCCCCTGCCGGGATTTGAACCCGGGCCAGGAGGTCCGCAACCTCCCATTCTATCCGGACTAGACTACAGGGGCAGCTGCCGATTTAGCAATTTTTCTAATTTTTTTGCCTCTTTAATTGCTTCGTGGCTTGTGAAGTCCATCTTCAGAGGGGTTATAGATATACAGTTTTCAATTCTCACCGCATGTACGTCTGTGCCTTCCTCGGCATCGTAAATCGCATCGCCGTCTATCCAGAAGTATTTTCTTCCCCTTGGATCGAATCTCTCCTGAACCCTCGTCGTGTACATGCGCTCCGCCAGGCGGGTGAACTTTACCTTCCTGCCCGCGCCTTCGGGCACGTTTATATTCAGCAAGTCTACGCCGTCGGGCAGACCGTCCTCTATTACACGCCTTGCTACCTTCCTCAAAATATCCTTCGCAGGGGAGAAATCTATCTCAGAATGAATCTGCTCGACTGTATTCGACTTAACATGCAGCGAGATTGAAATTGAGTTAATGCCCTGCGATGCTCCCTCAAGCGCTGCGCAGACCGTGCCGGAAGTCGTTACCTCGCAGGATATGTTTCCTCCTATGTTTATGCCAGAAATTATGAGGTCAGGCTTCTCCCTGAGCACACCGTATATGCCGACTACTACTGCGTCTACTGGAGTGCCGTCGATGGCATATTCATTCACGCCAACGCGCGATATGCCCACGGGACGAAATAGAGACATGCTCCTGCCTACGCCGCTCTGCTGCACTGCGGGCGCCACTATCGTAATTTTTCCCAGCGGCTTCACCGCTTCTGCCGCTGCTTTTATTCCGGGTGAGTGCACGCCGTCGTCGTTGACTATTAAGATGCTCTTCATGTTTGCTCCTTCAGTATCTCCTCTCTGTAGGTATCAAGAGTGGCTTTGAACAAGCCCAGAATCGCAGGTCCTAGTATGATTCCCATAGCCCCAAAGACAAAAGGTCCGCAGATAAAGCCCAGAAGCACCACAAAGGGATGCGTTTTCCCTTTCCTCCCGGAGATGTATGGACGGATGAATATGTCCGGAGCAACCGACAGGATTAATATGCCAAATACCAGAACCACCGACGCTCCTTCGATATTGCCGACGAGAAACAAAAAAATACTCATTGGAATGTAAACCGGCCATGCTCCAATTATCGGCAGCAGGGTTGTAATCGTGGTCAGGAAGCCGAGAAGGAGGGGATAAGTGCGCAGGAAATCTATTCCAATAAAAGTACCTATGAGGTAAAAGCCCAGCGATGCGATGAAACCCGTGGCTATGGCTGTTATGAAGTGCCCTAAGAATATTCCGTGGAACATCTTATCTACGGTGTCCAGGAAGCGAACCGCAGACTGTTCTCTGGAGGGCGGTGCCAGACTGATCAAGAAACCCTTCAGCGCAATTCTCTCCTTCAGCATGTAAAAAGAGCCCGCAAGGACTATGAACGCCTTGATGAAAAACTCAAAGCCCATGCCTATGCCCCGGAGAATTTTTTCAGGGCTCAGTCTGCTGCCGAGCTCTACTACTGCCAGCGCATATACTCTTCCCCAGTCTATCTCTTCTAGCATCGGCATGGAAAATTTAATTTTTTCGAGATGCGAGAATTCCCTTGAATAGACGTTTACAAGCTGCAATCCTACGACCACCACGGGAAGCACGGCAAGCGCAACCACCAGAGCTGCGGATAGAGTTTTGCTCTTTAAAATTCTTTCTATTCTCTGCGCAATCGGATACGTAACGTATGCAAAGAAGGCCGCGAGAATTACCGCATCCAGAAAGGGTCTTACAACGTAAATAGATACTATAAATAACACGAGCAGGAGTACCGCAAGCGCTGCCCATTCCATATTTTTTTTCATCAGCAAAAATATATCATCCCTGCATATAACAATTACGCTATACTCTAGCTTCGCTTTTCAGAATTATCTCGCCGATTTTGCCGTCCTCCTCGTCTCGCTTGAAATTCTGGAATCCTATGCTGACCCTGATTAAGAACCCGACAAACAAAACTACCATGAACATTCCGTATACCTGAAAACTCCTGTAGACCGAGGCTCTCTCTCCGGCTGTTGTGGAGATAATATTCCTGACCAGATCAGCATCGCTAGACTCTCCAGCCTTCCCGTATAAAATTTCAGCATCTTGGTATTTCCTAATAGAGTTGCCGTATTTGCTCATTACAAAATCAAAAGCCAATGGATTTAAAATAAAATACGAATCGCCTATATGAAGCATTTTTTTTCTTGCATCCTCTAACTCTTTTTCAGCCTGATTTTTGTTATCTATGGCGTTGCTTACGGCGCTTGCATACGCATTTTCCATTTCTTTTTGTCTCTTAGAGTATTCCTCTGATTTTTTGGAATCACCGAGCAGCGCGTATATCGTGCTCATTCGCTTGTAGTACAGGGAGGTGAATTTATAGTTTGAATCCCTGCTTGCTGACGCTTTTTCGTCGAGAAGAAGGAGGGCATTTTGAGCAATTGGATTCCATATTTTCTCAGCCGATGCTACGCTTGCGTTCGAGTATGTTCCCAGGTTCTTGTCTTCCAGGTTTTCATTGCCGACCTTCATTCTATTCAGAGATGTCCTTGCTTTAATCACGGCATCCCCAACCTGATAAATTTTATCCTCGCTCTGGCTCTGTATTGCCTCCTCGATATTAGTTATAAAGGTACGAGTTCCTGTGTATACCGACATCACCATTGCAATTGTCCTGGTCTCTGCCACGCCCTTCAGCTTCTCCAAGAGCGCAGTCGTGTTTCCAATAAGATGGCTCGACTCTGCATAACCTGTGATTTGACCCTTGCCGCGCAGGTAAGCCAGTGCCTCCTCGATTCCGGGGAAGTAAACCATAACCTTTGCTGCCACCTCTCTAGCCCCTGCATAATTCGTATTCAGCCTGAATACCCACTTTTTCTCTCCAATCGTAGCGTCTTGGGGCAGATAAACCCTGAAGCTGTAATTCTTTGAACCTCCGGGAGGTATGTAGTCGTCCTTGGAATAGGATATCCATCCCTCCTCTCCAGACTTGAGCGCGATAGCAAATCCCTCGACAGGACTATAATTGCCAATTTCGCTTGCCACTAAAATTTTTTCTGAAGTATCTTTTCCTGTCTCAAAAGTTATCTTGCCTAGATCCAGAGAAGCTTCGCTCAAAAGCATTTCGGGTACTGGAACGATATATATAGCCGGGGAAGCCCTTACAGAGATAACGCTGCTTGAGCTGAGCAGAGGAGTTATACCGTAGGTATCCGGTCTTAAATTACGCTCCGGTATTGCAACCGTTACATTAATGCTCTTGCTCTCGAAAGCTGAAATATCGCCAAGGACTCCGGTATAGTTTATGCTTGCCGGACCGACATTGCTGAGCAGCACAGAAACGCCGCTCGCAGACTTATATCCCATAATTTCGGAAACATCTAACACCCGAGTAAACGTTGACCCGGCTCTTACCTTTCCAAGCCCCACGTCCCATGTGGTGCTGAGTGTTGCATTCGGATGCACTATCACGAGCGTGATAGTTTTAGAAAGAGAATATGCATTGATACCTGAAACCGTCAGAGTTCCAGTATAGTTCCCCTCGCTCATATTATAGGAAACGGTAAAAGTGATGGAAATATTTACTGACTCATGCTCATAAAGCGTTGCAGACGTGTTTCCCAGAGAAACAGTAACTCCGCTTACACCGAGAGATGTGGTAAGGCCTTATACTGAAGCGGTTGTATTTTCTGGATTGTACAGCAATATGGTGTCTCTTGCACTGAAAGACGCAACGCTTCCCCTCGGCTTGTCGAAGAATATGACAACGGTTGTATTCTGGAAATTAATAGAAGCTGCCGCATGCACGATGGGCAAGGCTGTAAATATTGCGACTGCCAATA
>JACRDW010000053.1 GCA_016212785.1 Methanobacteriota archaeon
CCAACTCTGCGCAGAACTGCCTTTTCACTGAATTTTCCATAGTCAGCCCTGGCTAACCTGGAAGCAGCGGATTCGCTTTGAGCTTGAGTAACAGCCCAGCTCAGCCCCGAGTCGTGGGACCACTTCTGCGTGGTTTCGTAGATGTACTTAATGACCTTTAAACCGAATTTAAATGCATCCTCGCTTTCGTGTATTTCGCTGCCTGTATGTGCTTTAGCCGTTTCACATGCACCCAGGTATCCTATTGAATGCGAAGCATCGTCCAAGCGATAGTATTCCTCGCCTTCAAATTTCTGCGTCAAAAAGGGCAGTAAGTTCTGCTCCATTCTGTGCTTTATTACGTCTCGCTTAATCATTATTGCTTCTCTTGCCATGTTAAGGCGTTCGTCCAGAATTTCATAGAACCTGGTATCGTTGCCGTTTGCTTCGTACGCTACCCTCGGCAGGTTTATGGTTACAATCTGCAGGCTGCCCTTTTCTTTTGGGTCGGGATATGAATGCCGGTTTAAGAAATAAGGAGTGCCGAACTTGGCAGCAATCTTGTGCACCAGAAGCAGAAACTCATCGTAGCCTTCTTTATTCTCCTTTCTCAGGACATAATATGCTCTTGGATTGTAGAAAGGTTTTCCTGCGCGGTCTCCATCTAAATAAATTTCTGCTAGAGCTCTTGCAAAATTCCTTGCCTCCTCCTCGAAGTTCGAGTAAGTAACGCTCTTCTTAACCTCTCCGCCCGGCAGCACGGCTGCGGTTTCGCTCAAGCTTTCCGGGCAGCCGTACTCCAGGAAAATTTCCTGACTTCCCCTCAATATGCTCTGGCTTTCGTGTACGTAAATCTGCGCAATATTTTTTATGCGCTCATACCCAAGTCCCTGCATATACGGAGCGAGATATACGTTGAAAAAATCAAAACTCTGTTCTCTTGAAAAATTTGTGCGCACAACCTCAAGGAACTTCGCAGCCTGCAGCACCGCAGCTTCAGCGCTTTTCGCAGGAGGAACTTTAATCGTCCCTATCTGCAAGCCATTCTTCAGCAGCAGTCTCAAATCATGCCTTGCGGAGCAGGGCCTTGTTACGAAATAGTCCAGATCATGGATGTGTATCTCGCCCCGCATGTGCGCATCTGCAAGGTGGAGCGGTAAAATCTTCAGCAGCGCATATTCTCTAAAAATTGTCCCTGCCATTAGTGCGTGCAACTCTTCGGGATTTTGCAGCGCTTCATTTTCCTTCGAGCCAACTTCAATTATCTGAGTCGCATCATATACGGGCATCCCCAGCCTCGTATAGTCTGCCCTTGCCTCTTCAAAGCCGTGCTCCAGAAGTTTAACGTTCACAATCTCTCTTATCAGCGGCGCAGAAACGAAGTCGAGCTTTAACTTTCGAAGCTCAGTCTCGCTCTCCCTTGCAATCGTTTCCGCAAGCTCTTTGGGCAGCCTCGTTTCTCTCACCAGCGAAGCTGTTATCTTTTTTCTGTCGAAATTTTCTATCGTATTCTTGGAAGTCCTGACCTGAACGCCGTGGAATCGCTTGTACCGCTCGGCAGCCTCGGGATGCTTTTTATGCAGAATTTCCAGCATTATTGCCTGAATTTCTTTGGTGCTTATCCCGTCGCGTATCCTCTTAGCCACCTCGCTCGCAACCTCTGCACTCGTGTAGAAGTCTATGCCCGCCTCGATGCAGTCCCTGCTTATTACGTTAGGCTCGAAGATTTCCGTATCTCCCGAAGACTTTACTATCCTCACCCCGGATTTTGGTACAGACATTCTCTCCAGCCCTTTCGGTTTTCTAACATATACTAAACAATTTATTAATGTCTTATTATATTCATCTGCTTAAAAATCTTTCGGAAAGAATTTCTTAACTTAAACATTAAAAAATATAAAAATAATTAACCAAACCGAAGGTAGCGGACGTCATACTCTGATATAAGTTAGCGTATTTAACTTTCCTCTTCAATACTCTATCCCCCTCCTCGCGAGTACACCCTTCTTCATCGGATGCTTTATTTCTTTCATTTCGGTAACCAAATCCGCACGCTCTATCAGCTCTTTTGGAGCTCTGCGTCCTGTTAGAACGACTGTAGTATTTTCTGGAACATTGTTCAATAATTCCAAAACTTCCTCAAGCTTTATCAATTTAAAAGCAGCTGCGAGGTTTATCTCGTCCAGAATCAAAAGGTCCGGCTTTTTCTTGAGAGCTTTTTTCGCAAATTCCAGCCCTTTCTTCGCCAATTCAAAGTCGAGCGGCTCAGGATTTTTCAAATCTATGAACTCTTTCCTGCCGAACTGGTGGATTTCATATTCTGGAGAAAGCCTCCTCTTTACCTTGTACTCTCCGATATCCCTGCGGCCCTTCATGAATTGGATTATAATTACTTTATGCCCGTGACCTAACGCGCGAAGCGCAAGACCAAAGGCAGTAATAGTTTTCCCCTCGCCCTCGCCTGTGTAGAGATGGATATTGCCTCGCTTTTTGCCCATAAAATCACAGCTCGCACACACCGCTCGGGCATCCGCCTGCGTATTCTGAATTTGCGATTACTCCTTTTTCGCCTTTCGTTACTCCGCCCACGTAAAGTACCTGCTCGCTCTTGCTTCCGTAGCGATATATCGTCGTGCCCTTGCATTTCAGCTTATATGCAAGAAGGAATATTCTTCTGACGTCTTCCATGGTAGCGCTGTGCGGCAGATTAACCGTTTTCGCAACCGCATTGTCAACGTATTTCTGGAACGCTGCCTGCATTTTGACGTGCCATTCAGGAGATATATCCAAAGCAGTAACAAAAACTCTGCGAACGTCTTCCGGAATCTCTTTCATGCCCTGAATCGAGCCCCTCTTTGCGATTTCTATCATTAAGTCAGTGCTGTGGAATCCTTTTTCTTTCGCCACGCTTTCAAAAATCGGATTTACCTCGAGCAGCTGCGTTCCCATAACGTTGCGCATGAACGAGATAGCGAAAAGCGGCTCTATTCCGCTGCTCGTGCTCGCAATTATGCTTATCGTGCCCGTCGGTGCAACGCTCGTAACGGTTGCATTCGGAAAAGAGCCGCGCTCCTGTGCAATTTCCATGGATTTTTTCTTTGCTTCCTCTTGTACGAATTTCATAACTTTCTCTGCGACTGCGAGAGCCTCGTTAGAATCGTATGGCATCTCAAGCTTCAGCAGCATGTCTGCAAAGCCCATGACGCCTAGGCCTATTTTTCTATTCGCTTTTGTTGCCTTCTCTATCTCGGGCAGCGGATACTTATTGGCGTCGATGACGTTGTCCATGAAGTGCACCGCAGTTCTTGTAATGCTTCTCAACTTTTCCCAGTCAATTTCGGTATTGCTAACCATCTTCGAGAGATTTATGCTGCCTAGGTTGCAGGACTCGTGAGGAAGCAGGGGAACTTCACCGCAAGGGTTAGTGCTCTCTATTTCCCCAAGCTTCGGCGTTGGATTATGGCGGTTTATCTCGTCCAGAAATATTAAGCCCGGGTCGCCGGTGCGCCATGCCATCGTAACGATTAAATCAAAAATATCTTTCGCCTTGAATCTCTTTTCAGGTTTTCCTGTCCTCGGATTTATCAACTCCCAGTCCTCGTTTTTTTCCACAGCATCCATGAAATTGTCGGTAATGCCGACCGAGATGTTAAAATTCGCAAGGAAGCCTTCCTTTTCTTTCGCTGTTATGAACTCCGTTATATCCGGATGGTCGACCCAGAGGATGCCCATGTTGGCTCCTCTCCTCCTGCCGCCCTGCTTTATCACCTCGGTTGCAATATCAAAGATTCGCATAAAAGATACTGGTCCAGAAGCAACGCCCTTCGTAGATTTAACAATATCGCCTTTCGGTCTAAGCTTCGAGAAGGAAAAGCCGGTTCCACCCCCGCTCTGGTGTATAAGTGCCATGCTCTTCAGCGCCTCAAATATGCTCTTCATGGAGTCTTCAACCGGCAGAACGAAGCACGCAGCGAGCTGCCCAAGCTCTGTTCCTGCGTTCATGAGCGTCGGAGAATTTGGAAGAAATTCAAGGTTTGCCAGCATGCTATAAAATTCTTCTTCCGTTTTAGCATTCTCGCCGTAAATCGTATCAACGGCTGCTATTGCTCTTGCAACCCTCCTGAACATCTGTGCGGGCGTCTCAATGATTTCTCCTCTCTCGTTTTTCAGCAAATATCTCCTTTCCAGCACTCGCGCTGCATTTACCCCCAGCTTCAGCTCGTCGGTTACTCC
>JACRDW010000050.1 GCA_016212785.1 Methanobacteriota archaeon
AATTCTAGCGAAAGAGGTAGCTGACGAGCTGGGCTCTGAGCTGGGGCAGCTGACGATAAAGAATTTCCCGGACGGCGAGCGTTACCTCCGCATAGACAGCGATGTTAAGGGGAAGGACTGCGTCGCTATTCAGTCCACCTCCAAGCCGCAGGATTCCAACCTGTTCGAGCTTCTTGCAATTCTCGAAACTCTCAAGGATATGGGAGCGGGCAAAATTTCTACGGTAGTTCCGTACTTTGGCTATGGAAGGCAGGACAAGCGCTTCCTCGGTGGAGAAGCGGTGAGCGCAAGAGTTGCGGCCAAGCATATCCAGATGAACAGCGACGAGTTTTTCACGGTAAACGTTCATCAAACTGAGATTCTGAAATTTTTCAGCATACCCGTAGCTATCTTAGACGCAGCACCGGTGCTCGGAGATTATTTCAAAATTCACCAGCTGGAAGCTCCTGTTGTAATAGGTCCGGATAAAGGCGCCATAGAACTTGCGAAGAGTGTAGCGGGCATTGTAGGATGTGGCTCAGACTACATCGAAAAGCGGAGAATTGCCCCTGGTCAGGTGGAGATGAAGCCAAAAAATCTGGACGTCGCAAATAAAGATGTTATACTCGTGGACGACATGATAGATACGGGCAGCACGATGATTGAAGCAATAAATATGCTGAGAGCGCAGAAAGCAGGCAATGTGCTCGTGGGCTGCGTGCATCCCGTGCTCACCGGAAACGTCGTCACGAGATTATTCGGCGCAGGCGCGGTCGATGCCGTGGCGACGAACACGATTCCATCTCAGATAAGCTTCATAACAGTTGCTCCGCTCATAGCGAATGCGCTGAAGAAGGAGTGAGCACATTGGGATTTCAAAAAAGCAACTTCGCTAAGTCCGCTTTCGTCACCATGCCCGCAAGTTTTCCTTTCTCTGTTACAGGAATCCCGGATATGCTGTTCTCGAGCATTAGTTTTGCAGCTTCGCCAATGGTTGCATTGACCTCCAAGGTTTTGACGTCTTGAGTCATCACATCTCCTACAAGCATGTTGCGAATCCTTCTATGCTGATATCTATCAGCGAGCTTTTTAAACCTTCCAAGAGCTCTCATCAAATCTCGCTCGGTAAGCATGCCGACAACATCTCCCTCTTCTACCACAACTACTCCGCTGATTTCGTTATCCAGCATCAATCTCCTGGCATGGACTATCCTGTCGGTAGGAATGACTGTAATTACATGCTTGCTAAGTACGCTGCTCACTTTTTCTTCGCAGTCTTTCAAAATCTTGAGTATATCCGTGGTCGTCACAATGCCCGTAAGCTGCCCTCCGTCAATGACCGGCAGGGAGCTGACTTTATTTTGCACCATTAAAAGAGCTGCTTCTCGTATCTCTGCATCCTCCCTTACTGCAATCAAAGCAGAGCGCATTGCAGCAGAAACGTGCAGAGTTGAAGGCAAAATTCTTTTGGTCTTCGAAGAGCCCAGAGTCTTTATTAGGTCTTTCTCGGTAACGATGCCGCAAACTTTTCCTGAATCAGTAACCACTACTCTGGAAATTCTGTTCTTCTCTATAAGTTTTATCGCGTCTGAGAGCTTTCTGTTCTTGTCTATTGTGATTACGTTCCTCGTCATTACATCCTTCACCAGCATTGCATCACCCCAGCAAAATTCCCTTCGCTATATCCGTCTTCGTTATTATTCCCTCCAGGTCCTCGCTCTCGCTGACCACAGGAAGAGAAGAGATTTCGCTTTTGTACATGCTCTTGGCGGCCTCTGCTGCATCGTCCTCTGCAAAGGCTGTGAGCAGGTCTGCGCTCATTAAATCTTCTGCAACCGCCAGAGGAAAAGTCCTTATGCATCTGTACATCGGTCTTACCGCTTGCTTCGGCTTTCTTACGTATAATACTCTTCTAATTTTTATTCCTCTGCCCCTGTCCTGCACGTCTGCAAAGGACAAGTCGCTGGAAGTGACGATTCCTACTGGTTTTCTGCCGTCTACGACGACTATCCTCCCAAAATTGTTTTCGTCCATCAGCTCTACTAAATGACTTACCGTATGATGCCTGCTGGCGGTTACCACGTTTTTGCTCATAAGCTCCCTGTTTTTAAAAATGCCTGCGTAATTCTCGGCATATGCTTTCAGTAGGTCTGTCTTTGTAACAATTCCGGCTACGAGCTCTCCATCCAGCAGTATAACAGAAGAAATGTTATTTTTGATCATCAGCTCTGCTGCTTTTTTTATTGAGGCTTTTGGAGAAAGAGTTACGAGATTTTTGCTCATTACCCTGGTCAGCGCTATCGTATCGATCGGTCTTCTCCTCCAGGGCACGCTTCCTGCGCCGAGCCTACGAGCGATGTCTTTTTTGGTTATTATCCCTACCGGCTTTTCGCCTTCAACCACGACTACCCTGCTGAATTTTTTCTTGAGCATTAGATTTCTTGCATAAGAAACGGTTTCTGTAGAAGGAGCGACTGCAACTTCGGAAGTCATGTACTTCTCTATCTCCACCATGATTTATTCTTATTCTTCTGTGATAAATATTTATTGCTATGAATCGAGTTTGATCCATGAAGATTTTCTTTGTTCTGTCTGGAGAGCACTCCACGCTTCCGAAGGCAGAGGTATTGGCTGCGCTGGAGAGTATTGGAGCTGAGTTTCGAGTTTTGCAGGATTTCAAGCAGGTTCTGGTTCTGGAGACTGATAAAATAAATGCGCTGCACAAAAGAGTTGCACTCAGCCACGCTGTCTGCAAGCTCTTCGGCTATTGCGATGCGGACGTGAACGAAATTATCAAATTGACCGAGGAGAGCGGCATTAAAGTCAGGGGCAGCTTTGCGGTAAGGGTAAAGAGAATTGAAAATCTCTCCAGAAAAATAAGCACAATGGAACTGGAAAAAAATATTGGAAAGATTATCAAAGGCAAGGCTGAGCTAAAAGCTCCGGAAAATCTGATTTATGGAGTTCTGACTGATAAATTCGTGCTCGGAAAGCTGCTCCACAAAATAGACAGGTCGCAGTACGAAAAAAGGAAGCCTCATCAGAGACCCTACTTCCGCCCGGGAGTAATGCTGCCCAGAAACTGCAGAGCGGTTGTCAATCTCACGAGAGTTAAAGCAGGGCAGAAATTTCTTGACCCATTCTGCGGAACCGGTGGATTTCTAATAGAGGCAGGCTTGATTGGCGCAAAAGTTTATGGATGCGACATAGAAAGCGAAGCGGTAGAGGGCTGTGAAAAAAATCTTCGCTGGTGCGGGATAAAAAATTATAAGCTCGAGGTAAGCGATGCCAGAGCGCTCAAGCATAAATATAAAAACTTCTTCGATGCGATAGCGACCGACCCGCCGTATGGAATCTCCGCAAGCACCAAAGGCTTGGAACTCGGGGAACTGTACAAAAGCTCTATCGCATCATTTTACGAAATACTGAAGCCAGGCAAGTGCGCCTGCGTTATTTCGCCAAGCAAGGTTGCCTTAGACAAAATTGCACAAAACGCTGGTTTTGAAGTTGTAGAAAAGCACCTCGAGAGAATTCACAGAAGTCTAATCAGGAAAATTCTGGTTATCAGGAAGGTTTGAGCAAATCGTATATCTCCAAGGCAGTTCCCTCGAATTCGTATTCCTCCTTCCAGAAATCGCTGGTGTCGTAGCCCTGCTTCGCATATTCTTTTGCCTGCAGCAGCATTTCTAATTTGTCCGCATACTTTACGAGCTTTGCCTCTCTGGTTCTGCCCTCTCTGTATTCTCCCCAGAGCTGCATGTACTCTTTTCTGAGTTTTCCCGGCAGGTTTTTCAGGATTTTGCTCATCGCTTTCTTCTCTATTTCTCTTTTCTGCCGGTAATTCGAAGACCGCCTCGTGAGGTCTCCAACCCGCGATTCCGGCAGGTCGTGCAGGAGCGACATCTTCAAGGCTTTCTGCATGCTGCATTTTTCAATCTCAGAAAGAAGCATCGCAATGAATGCTACTCTGAATGTGTGCTCTGCGACGCTCTCGCAGTCTTTAATTCCCCTCATCTTCCAGCCTTCTCTCGGCACTGCTTTTAACTTTCCGGCCTCTTCCAAAAACTTCAGAATTTTTGCTGCCATTGATTAAGTATCATTGGTTAAAAATATAAAGCTGCGTAAGACTTAATACTGTGTGGTGCACTTTTAAACCCATGGAAATCGTATTTCTGGGCACCACGGCGGCAGTACCGAGCGCTGCGAGAGGGCACAGCGGCATTGCGCTTAAGTATCATGACGAGGTCATTCTCTGGGACTGCGGAGAAGGGACGCAGAGGCAGCTGATTGTTTCAAAAACCAACTACATGAAGATTAAAAAAATATTCATAACTCACTTTCACGGAGACCACTTTCTGGGCTTGCCGGGTTTAATTCAGACTCTATCCTTCGCCGACAGAAGGGAAGACCTGCACGTATATGCGCCGAAGGGAATAAAGGATTTAATCGAGAACATCATGCATCTGGGTGAATACGGCTTAAAATACGACATAGTTGCGCACACTCTGTCCGACAACTTTGAGCTGAAAGATGAAAAATATACAATAAAAAGCATAAAAGTTGAACACTCGATACCGACTTATGGGTTGGTATTCGAGGAAGTCAAAGGAAGAGAGTTCCTGCTTGACAGGGCAAAAAAGCTCGGAATACCTCCAGGGCCAGCGTACTCGAAGCTTCAGAAGGGGGAGAAAATAAAGCTGGGCGGCAAGTGGATTTATCCCGACGACGTGCTGGGAGAAAAAAAGAAGGGCTTCAAGGTCGTTTATTCCTCGGATACCAGACCCTGCGGCGCAGTTATTGAAAATTGCAGGGACGCGGTGCTGATTCACGACGCAACGTTTGACGGCTCTCTAAAAAATAATGCGATAGAAACCATGCACTCTACGTGCACTGAAGCGGCGCAAGTTGCGAAAGAGGGAGTAGCAAAGGAACTTTACCTGATGCACATAAGCCCGAGATATAAAACAGACGAGCTTCTCCTGAAGGAATCGAGAAAAATATTCAGGAATACAATGGTTGCGAGGGACTTGCAGAGGGTTGAATTACTTCACAAATCCCTCTAATTTCTCCCTGCTTCTGAAAGCTTCTTCTTCTCCAAGAGCTTCGATGGTGAAAAAATCTTTGTAGCCCATTTTCCTAAAGCGGCGCAGGACTTTTTTGAAATCTATGTTTCCCTTTCCGATTTCTGCGTGCACGTCTTCGCTGCCCTCATTGTCGTGCAGGTGTACATGGCACAGCTTCGCTTTCAGCACTTCGATGAATTTCTCGATTTTGCCGCTGGTGTTTGCGTGTCCGACGTCTAGAGTAAAAGCTAAACCTTCAAAGTGCTGAAGAACTTCCTGAATTTCTTCAAGCTTGCAGCAGAATGCTCCGGTAAAATTTGGAGTATTCTCGAGGGAAACTCTAACCTCGTGCTGCGAGGCGAACTCTAATATTCTTCCGATGCTCTCCAGATTTGCTTCCCATGCTTTTTCCCTGAAAACCATGCCGAGAGGGGAAAGCCTGCCCGGATGAATGTTTATCAGCTTTGCTTCCAAAAAATCCGCAAGCTCTATTGATTTGAAGATTTGCGAAAGCGATGCCTCTCTTATTCCATCGTTCAGGCTTGCGATATTCAAATCCGAAAACGGAGCGTGGACTACGAAGCTTAAATCATAAGACTCAGCAAGTTCTCTAACTTTAGAGTAATCTTTCTTGAGGTGCTTTCCCTCTGGTATTATCTCCCATGCCTCGAAGCCCAGCTCTCCGACTCTTCTCACGGTGTCTTCTGCGCTGTAGTTGAGAAACGCAAGAGAAGAAACTCCAATTTTAAATTTCTTTACCCCCTATTGTTTTTGGTGAAAGCCAGTCGACCAGCTTCTCAATCTCCTCGTCGTAAATCTCGACCTCTACCGAGCCGAGCAGAGTGGATTCAGAAAAGCTTACCGCGCCCGCATACGCCGCCTGCTTATTAAGGCTGAAAGATGTTTTGCTGCCCTCGATTTTGCTGAGCAGAATCCTCCTTGCAGAATCTAAGATGCTCTGACTTCGGAGCAGAGTATAAAATCTCTTCAGGCTTTCCCTGCCCTCGCCTGCGCCGACGAGGTATTTTACGCTCTCACCTTCCTCCTCTCTGACTGCTGCTTCGAACAAATTTCGTATCGCAGCTTTAACTTTGTCCGGATTTTCAGTCGGGTATACTTCTGCTCTGACGAATAACTTCATAATTAAATATAAAAAGACAGAGGTTTATATTACTTTCAGGTGAAAAAATGCCTCCCTTCGACCCAGGACAGGTGCTCTGGATGCTCATGTTTTTTGCATTCGTCTTCATTTATCCAAAGTACATGCTCTACAAAATGATTTCGGACATAGAGGAAGTAGCCAAGACTCTCGAAGGTTATACGAGAGATGCAGTCGAGATAATCGTAAAAACCTCAAAAGAGAAGGGAAAGCCGGAAATAGAGCCGAAGAAGACCATTGAGAATGCCTTCGAATTCTTTTTAATACCGCCTGTGGACTTAGACCCCTACGGGATTCTAAAAAAAATCGAGCACATAATAGACAAAACAGAGGATAGATTAGAGGAAATTGCAGGAAAAATTGCACCGCAGAGCGATGCTGTGTGGAGGGCAAACACGATTTCGCTGGTGAAGGCAGGCATAGGATTAAACAACATCGCAAAGATTGTGCGCCACTACGTCGAGTTCGTCAAGAAGACAGGAAACCTGCAAATTGCGATGATTGTGCAGATGAGCCTTCCCCTCATTAAAAGAATAGCAAAGGCGCAGATGAAAGGCGTGGAAGCAATAGCGCAGGGCAAGCCCATAGGCGACTGCATAGGTCCCCTCGTTGCCGCAAATTTAATTAAAACGGAAGAGCACTACGAAGTCGCCAGAGATATAATCTGCCACGAAACGGAAATCTCTGACAGAGAGATTTTCATACTGAAGGCAAACGGACCTGGGGCAAATCTCGGAAAATTTGGCGATGGAGTAAAGAAGCTGTGCGAAGAAAACAAAATCTCGAAAATTATTACAGTAGATGCAAGCCTGAAGCTTGAAGGCGAGAAAACAGGAAAAGTTGCGGAAGGTATAGGTGCGGCGATAGGCGACCCCGGTCCGGAGAAGGCGAAAATGGAGGAGGCGGCGCTGAAGAATAACATTCCCTTAGAAGCCTATGCAATAAAAATGAGCATAGAGGAAGCAATTGCACCAATGACCAAAGAAATCGGCGAGTCAGTGAAAAGCGCTCTGGAAATGCTGAGCGAGAGCGTGGAGAGAGTGCCGAAAGAAAGCAAAATAATAATCGTGGGCGTCGGCAACGCATGCGGAATCGGAAACTCGCTGCAGTCCGTGAAAGATTTGCAATTGCCTGAAAAGGAGGAAGAGGAAAAGGAAGAAACCCTCGCAGACAAAATAATAAAAGCGCTAGTCAAGCCGCCGGAGAAGCCGAAAGAGAAGTAAATAGTGGCGCGGATTGGCGTCTCAAATACTACACTAGTCCTATTCAAACGTCTTTCTCTACATAAGCACAAGATAGTTTGGAATGATTTTAGAATTTGCCGACGGAAGTTTAAATCACAAGCAAATTTTTAAAGACGGCGGACACGACTGCTACCTGATGGGGAAGGTCTGCTTTAAAAAAAAAGATACTGGTAACTGGGCCTAACAGTAGACTACTCGAAGACTCAAAATTAAAGCCGGAGTTTGCATTTCCGTTCTGCGGTGTCATGCTTACGAGAGCGACTGAAATCGTTGCCATGATTAAGAAGAAGCGCCCCGAATTTTTAACAGTTACTTAGTAGATACGACTGATTGTATTCAGGTATATAGCTAAAAAAATTGCTACTAAAATAATTAAACCAGCCACAAGCATATCAAGCAGGATAGATGGGCGATAGTAAACATCTGTTTCAATTTCACGTTTAATCATCAAAAACCGATATGTAGCCAACAACGTCGTTACGGCTCCAATAATAATCAATACAATCCCTAACATACTCGAGATACCCATTGAAGGCGTGGGCGGAAGTTTTTTAACTCCACTTAAGGTCGCAAGTTGTTGAAGGAATATATCAAACCTTTCTACTATGAAGCCAAGAGCCATAATAGCTATGCTCGTGCGCACCCAAGCCAAAAAAGTACGCTCATTAGCGAAGTGCACCCTCCGATGAAAGTGCGCTTCATCTATTCTTTTCCCTGCTTCAGAGTCCATAAATAAAGATGTTCTCCAGTATTAAAGTTTTATCCTAGCTTCTTACGATTAAAACCGGCTTGCTCGAGAGGTTGATTACGGCACCTGTAACGCTGCCTATAAGGAGCCTGCCAACATGCCCCATACCACGAGAGCCTATGACTATCAAATCAAATTTTTTCTCCTCCGCCTCTTTTACAATTTCCTCGGCTGGATTTCCAACTCTTATGTTAGAGGCTAAATTTAAGCCGGCTACTTTTCCTACAGCTTGAGCCTCAGAGACGTATTTCTGCCCGGCGTCTTTTTTGTATGATTCTACCAATTTTTCCCTATCCTCAGGACTAACGCCTGCAATTGCGGAGGAGTAGCTAATTGCATAGTCGTTGACCACGTGCAGCACCTCGACGAAAGCCCCTGTTTTTTTGGCAATGCTCACGGCAAACTCAGCAGATTTCCGGGAATACTTTGAACCGTCGACTGGCACAAGCAGTCTCTTGATGTCCGTAATCTTTGCCTTTGGGCTGATAATCATTACAGGGCAATACGCCTCCCTCACAACGCGGTCTGCGATACTGCCCAGCGCTATCCTGCTTCCGCTCTTTAACGAACCCATTATTATCATTGTCGCAGGCAGCTCTTTTGCCTCGTCTATAATCTCATCCACCGGCTCTCCTTCTCTTATTTTTGTCTTGACTGAAACTCCTTCCGCCGCAAAGAGCTTTTTAATCTCGCTGAGAAACTCTCCCCCCTTTTCATAAATTGATTTTTCCAAGATGCCGTGCAAAGTTTTTGTGTCAAAAAACTCTGATTGATGGCTTGTTTCTCTAATCAGCTTGGTGTTGACTACATAAAGCGCAGTCGCTTCAGCGCCATAGTGCTTGATGAAATGTACTGCCTGTTCCGCAGCATCGCTCGAGCACTCTGTGCCGTCAATAGGTATTAAGATTTTCATTTAATGCCCTCCTATGGAAATGCCTCCACTTAAAGCGCTTCTTATCATTAGCAGCCCAATTGGTATCATTATTACGCCGAATAGCCTTCTGAGTGTCATGGCCGGGAGCTTTTTGTTTAACCGCGTACCAAATACCGTGCCTAAGATTCCCCCCACCATCAGCAGAGAGCCGATGATGGGGTCCACGTCGCCTTTAGCGTAGTAGGTAGACGCGCCTACGGCCGCGGAGGCTATTATTTGAGTCAGGTCTGTTCCAACTGCAACCTTCATCGGAATACAAAGGAACACCAAACCCGGAACGAGCAAAAACCCGCCGCCGACTCCAAGCAGGCCTGCCAACAGGCCGACGCTGCCGCCGAGAAGCAGAATCTTCGGAACATCTATAGTATAATCCCCTATCGGGCATGTTCTTTTTATTGCCAGCGGCAAGCTGCTGACAAAGGCTACTGGGAGTATCAAAGCAAAGAGGTTATTTTTCTTTACTTTTGGCTGTGCTTTTGCGGTATCGTATTTAAAAGCGTGTTCTGCCTCGCTTTTCTTTGGGCTCCGCATGAATTTGAGCGCTATCAAAATTACAAAGACGCCGAAAATAACTTTCAGGGCGTTTCCAGGCACGCGCTGAGCAAGCGTTGCTCCTACGTATGCCATCACGGAACCAGAGGATATTAATATAGCAGCCAGCTTCAAATCTGCCGAGCCATATTTGTAGTGCTGATATGCGCCAGACGCCGCTATTCCGGTGACCTGAAACAAACTAGTGCCGATGGCAGACCTTATTGGCATGCCGACGTAAAGCGTGAGAAACGGCACAATAAGTGTTCCGCCTCCTGCGCCCAGAAGCGCGGTTATGGTGCCCACTATGATTCCATAGGCGAATATTACCAGAATGTTTACGTCTATGTTGGAAAAGACGGAATGAACGTAAAACATCGCAGCCCTCTGGACTATGTACGCAACGGAGCAGTCTTCGAGCGGGCTCCAAACCAGCTCGTTACTGCGTCTATAAAGCGTATGCTCTTCTTCTTAGGCGCAAACACTATCACGGGACAGGGGGCAACATTTAATAGACCGCTGGGCAGGGTCTGCGAGATAATCGCTATTGCGCTTGTTTGCCTAGCCGCCCTAACTATCTCTTCGAGAGGGTTTCCTATCAATACCTTAGTAGAGCCCTCGATGCCCTGTTCGGAAAAGACGGCCTTAATTTCTCCCGCGATTTTTTCCCCTTCTTTCACAACTGCATCGGTTATCATCTTCCTTTTTGTCGCCGTATCAAAAAATTCGTCATCTGCCAGAATTGCATCCTCAAGAAAGTCGCCATCAATGATGTAGAGCAAATCGGCGCCTATTTTTTCGTCAATTCTGTTTATCCAGTCCGTTACCTGGTTTATTATTGCCAGAAAGTCTTTTGACGTGCCTATCGTCAGCGGTATTATGACCTTTTTATCTTCCATAAATAAAAATCTCCTTAATTTTTAATTATATTTAGATAAAAAAGCTAGTATTTATTATTTTTCTAAAATGAGTATTAATACTATCTTAATATTGTATTAAACTTGTATTAATATCATATTAGACTGTTTTTAAACTCTTTTCAAAAAGATATTTAAATCTAAGTTTAAACATGTTATCTTGGAGTTATAGCTTATATGAACAAAAAATTGCTCTGGTGGATATTTGCAGTAAGCAGCGGCGGCAAGGTTAGGGCACGCATACTGCACATACTTAAAGACAAACCTTCGACATGCAGCCAGCTCGCTAAGGAATTGAACCTCACTTACCAGACCATCAGATACCACCTTGCCATTCTTTTGGAAAACAAAGTTATCGTTTCCTCCGGGGATACTTCAATTGCAATATACTTCCTGAGCGACGAAATGGAAGGAGAGTGGGGGGAGTTCATGAGGATATGGGAACGAATTGAAAAAACAAGAAAAACTATATATTAAGGATTGAATATAATCGTTTTGAGAAAATGGAAGATATTATTTGGGCAACTAGGATGTCACTGGGCCTGATAAACATTGCACTGTTAATCTTCCTCATATACCACTTCAGCAAGAGGAGGAGCGAGATTCCGTCTATTTTTACTACTGGATTTTTATTAATTGCTCTGGCGCTTTTTGTGAGAACGGTGCTTTCATCGCCTATAATACGATTCATTCTTTTTAATGAAGAGCGGCACACCATTGTTGACCCGTACCGCCTTATTGCCGATGTATTCGAGTTTATTGCCTTGGGGACTTTCGTCTATATAAGTACGAGATAGTTGGAAATTTATATTCCAATACTACACTAACCCTATTCAAATTCAGCTTGATTAGTGGCCTCATTACCCCTTCGCAACCCCGAGCGGTACAAGCTTTGCGACCAGCTTGGAAATCCCTGCTCCGTGCGCGCTCTTCACAACTTCTCCCACGTCCTTGTATGCTTCGTGCGCTTCCTCTGCAAGCACGGGCTTGCTCGCCGCCTTTACGTATATCCCCCTGCTTGCAAGCTCCTTTAGAATTTTGTCCCCCCAGAACTGCCTCTTGGCTGCTTCCCTGCTCATCTTTCTTCCTGCGCCGTGACAGGTTGAGCCAAAGGTTTCTGCCATCGCTCTCTCAGTTCCAGCGAGCAGATAGCTTTCTGAGCCCATGTCTCCAGGAATCAGCACAGGCTGACCGCAATCTCTGTACTTTTTGGGGATATGCTCATTACCAGGTCCGAATGCTCTGGTTGCTCCTTTTCTGTGCACGTAGCACTCTCTTAAAGCACCGTCAATTCCATGCTTTTCGAATTTTGCAATGTTGTGCGCAACCTCATAGATTGTTGACATACCCATATTCTCTGCCTTTCTGCCCAAGACTTTTTCAAAGGATTCTCTCGTCCAGTGCGCTATCGCCTGCCTGTTAGCAAACCCGTAATTTACTCCGCAGCACATCGCAGCATAGTAGTCCTGCGCTTCCCTAGAGCTTGCGGGTGCGCACGCCAGCTGCCTGTCGGGCAATTCGATTTTATATTTTTTGGACGCAGCCTCCATGACTTTGAGGTAATCAGAGCAGATTTGATGCCCGCAGCCTCTTGAGCCGGAGTGAATCATCACAGTTACCTGACCTACTCCACTTATTCCAAACGCCTTTGCAATTTTCTCGTCGTATATCTCCTTGACCTCCTGGATTTCCAGAAAGTGATTGCCAGAGCCTAATGTTCCGAGCTGCGGCTCCCCTCTCTTCTTCGCAAAATCGCTGACCTTAGCAGCATCCGCCCCCTCCATGCAGCCGTTCTCTTCTATATTTTCTAAATCCTCAGCCCAGCCGTAGCCTTTCTCTACCGCCCACTTTGCGCCGTTTTCTAAAACTTCGTCAAGCTC